>JBCNOJ010000212.1:0-8401 GCA_039593925.1 Acidovorax sp. | reverse complement strand
GGCCCAACGGGCCCGGTACTTTTCAAGGGCCCTCTGGTGACCCGGACGCTTTAGCGCGCAGAGACGGCTGGGGCAACGCTTGGCAAGGAGCTGCGCCGTGAGCTGAATCGGCTTCCATAACGGTACTTATTGATAAAAATGATAGAAAAATACGCATATTTAATTTTTATGCTAAATTCTATCCATGCTTAGCAATTGTGTAGATGACACGCGAACGGTTTCGGATAAGGTGACATGCGAGCCCGCTTTGCCCGCCGCTGGCAAGGAACCTGACGCTTCCCACGCCAGCCATTCCAGATCCGTTCGTATGCAGACTCAGCTTCAACCTCAGCTTCTGATCGTTGACGACAACCCGACCATGATCCAGGTCATGGCGCGCATGCTTCAGCGCCAAGGGCAACTGCGCTTTGCCACCACGGGTGCGCAGGCCTTGCAGCTCATGCAGCTCAACCCCCCGGACCTCGTGCTGCTGGACGCAGAAATGCCCGGCATGAGCGGCTACGAGGTGTGCGAGGCGATGAAGGCCTATCCCGAGTTGAAGGATGTGCCCGTCATCTTCGTCACCGGCCACAGCGACGCCGAGGCCGAGTTGCGGGGGCTGACGGCAGGCGCTGTGGATTTCATCGCCAAGCCCGTGCACGAGGCGCTGCTGCTGGCCCGGGTACGCACACAACTGCGCATCAAATCCCTCACCGACGAGCTGCGCCGCATGGCCTCCACCGACGCCCTCACCGGCGTTTTCAATCGGCGGCACTTTGACGAAAGTCTTCAGCGCGAGTGGCAGCGTGCACGGCGCACCGGCTGCCCGCTGAGCCTGCTGATGGTCGATGTGGACCATTTCAAGCGCTACAACGACACCTACGGCCACCCCGCTGGCGATGCGTGCCTGAAGTCGGTGGGGCTGGTGCTGCAGGAGGTAGGGCGCCGCTCCATCGACGTGGTTGCGCGCCTCGGTGGCGAGGAGTTCGCCATTCTTTTGCCCGATACCGACTTGCAAGGCGCGTTCGACGTGGGTGCAGCCGCCGTGCAGAAGATTCGCGAACTGGCCATTCCCCACGCTGCGTCGCTGACGGCCTCGCATGTCACTGTCAGTGCCGGTGTGGCCACCTGGGCGCAGGGCACGCCCAGCGATGAGGGGGCAGACGGGCTCATGGCGCGGGCCGATGCGGCCTTGTATGCCGCCAAGTCCAGCGGCCGTGACCGGTGTATGGCCGAACGCCTGGCGTCCTGACATCTTGACGCGATGACACCATGACGCATCCGATCTGGCAGCGGGTATCTCGGCGGCTGGTGTCAGACCCGCGCAAAGTGGCGCGCACTTCCTGGGCCTGGAGTGTCCTGTGGATGGCCGTCGTCACGGCGGGGATGGCTGTGGCGGGCTACCTCCATCAGACGCAGCAGAACGCCGAGCTCTTCAACAGCAGCTTTGAGCGGCTTGAAACGCGCGTGCTGAAGGAAGTCACGATCCGGATGCAGCAATACGAATACGGGTTACGCGGCACGCGCGGCGCCGTGGCTGCATTGGGCGAGGCGCTGTCGGTGGGGGCCTTTGCCCGATACAGCGCCAGCCGGGACTTCGAGAAAGAATTTCCCGGAGCGCGCGGTTTCGGTTTTGTGCGCCGAGTGGCGCAGGAGGACATGCCGGACTTCCTGAAGGCGGCCCGCGACGAAGCAGGGGATCGGTTTGACGTTCGCCGCATAGGCCCTGCGCAGGATGGTGACAGCTACGTCATCCAGTACATCGAGCCCACGAGCCGAAACAGCGCCGCACTGGGCCTTGACATTGCCTCCGAGCCCGTGCGCCGCGCCGCTGCGCAGGAGGCCATGCTCTCTGGCGAAGCGGTGCTGAGCGCGCCCATCACCTTGGTGCAGGAGGAAAACTTTCAGTACCAGGGGTTGCTGTTTCTGCTGCCGGTGTACCGCTACGGCATGCCCACCAATACACCCACCTCCCGCACCATCGCGTTGCAGGGCTGGGTGTATGCACCGCTCGCCATGAACGAGGTGCTGCGCAATATCGACGCGGACGCGGCCTTTTTCACACTGCGGCTGCGCGACGCGGCCTCACCCGCAGATGCCTGGTTGTACCGCAGCGAGAACACGGTTGCCCCGGTGCTGGAGCCCAGGCCGCTGCAGGCCATGAAGGTGTTTGGCCGCACGTGGCAGGCCGACCTTCAACCCACCCGGGAGTTCGTGGCCTCCATGCGGCTGCCTTCGGGGTCTCGCGCTGCGCTGGACTGGGGCGTGGTGGGCCTGCTGCTGTCGGCGCTGGTGGCCTTGTCCGTGCGCCTGGGCCAGCGCGGGCGGGCGCAGCGGCTGGAGCAGGCGCGGCGCGCGGCCATCGTCGAAGGCTCGAACGACGCCATCATCGTTCAGACACTGGACGGGGTGATCACCGATTGGAACGAGGGTGCAAGGCGGCTGTTCGGCTATGCGCTGGAGGACGTGCGGGGCCGCACCGCGCTGGACATGCTGGTGCCTGAGGGGCGTGGCGCGGAAGACGCTTCCATGCTGTTTCGTGTGGCCGAGGGCGAGCATGTGCAAGCGTTCGAAACCCAGCGCCGCCACCGCGATGGCACGCTGATCGATGTGTCCATTTCGGCCGGCCCTATCACTGACACACGGGGCCGCGTGGTGGGCCTGGCCAAGACGGTGCGCGACGTGCGCGAGGTGCGCGCCGCCGCGCGGCGCGTGGCCGAACTCAACGCCACGCTGGAAGACCAGGTGCGCGACCGCACCGCAGCGCTGGAGACTGCGCGCCACGCCTTGCAAACGGTGCTCGACGCCATGCCTTCGCAGATCGGCTACTGGGACCGCAGCCTGCGCAATCGCGTGGCCAACCGCGCCTATGGCGACTGGTTTGGCCTGGACCCCGCCACCGTGAAAGGCATGCACCTGCGGGACCTGATCGGCGACGCGATGTTCGAGATGTCGGGGCCCCACGCCGATGCGGCCCTTCGCGGCGAGGCCCGCACGTTTGAGCAGACACGCCCGGGCGCGGACGGAGCGCCAGCCCGGCACATGCTGGTGCACTACCTGCCCGACGGGCCGGGCGAGGGGGGCGTGGTTCCCGGCTTTTACGCGTTTGTGCACGATGTGACTGAGCTGACCGAAAGCCGCCTGCAGCTGGCCGCAGCGCAGCGCGACAACGCCGCCTTGCTGCAGACGCTGAACCAGCATTCCATCGTCTCGGTGGCAGACAGGGGCGGGCGCATCGTGGATGTGAACGACGCGTTCTGCCGCATTTCCGGCTACGCGCGCGACGAACTGATCGGCCAGAACCACCGCATCGTCAATTCCGGCATGCACTCCGACGCGTTCTGGACCGGCATGTGGGCCACCATCAGCGGCGGCCGGAGCTGGCGGGCTGAAGTGTGCAACCGGGCCAAGGATGGATCGCTGTATTGGGTGGACAGCGTGGTGGCGCCCTTTGTGGATGCACACGGCAAGGTAGACCGCTACGTGTCCATCCGCACCGACATCACGGCCCGCAAACATGCCGAGCTGGAGCTGCGACGCACGCTCACTTTGCTGCAGTCGGTGCTGGAGGCCTCCACCCAGGTGGCCATCGTTGCCGCAGATGCAGACGGTGCGGTGACCCTGCTCAACCGGGGTGCCGAACTGCTGCTGGACATGCCCGGCCGCAGCGCGGTGGGCGCGGCGCATGCACCGGCTTTTTTTGCAGCGGATGTGCCACTGGACGCGGTCGAGGACGCTCACTTCGATGCGGAGTCGGACCTCGGCAGCGAAGCAGGCGAACACAACGGCGGGGCGGTGACCGAGGCAGATGGCTCCAGATGGCAGCCCGTGGCGCGCGGCCCTTCCGCCCCGTCGCTGGCCATGTCGCGCTTCTACCGGGCCACGCAGCACGCGGCGGCCCAGTGGTACATGGTGCGCGCCGACGGCAGTCGCGTTCCCGTGTCGCTGGCCGTGACGCGCATGGAGGACGACGATCACCAATTGGTGGGCTACCTGGCCATTGCGGCCGACATGCGCGAGCGTTTGCAGCATGAGCAATCTCTGCGCGAAGCCATGCGCGAAGCCAACCAGGCCAGCGAGGCCAAAAGCCGTTTTCTGGCCAACATGAGCCACGAGATACGCACCCCCATGAACGCGGTGATCGGCCTGGCGCACCTGCTGGCCCGCACCACGCTGGACGGCGAACAGCAGGGCATGCTGCGCCGTCTGCAGGTGGCGGGCCGCGCGCTGCTGTCGGTGATCAACGACGTGCTGGACCTTTCCAAAATCGAGGCTGGCGAGATGTCGCTGGAAATGGCGCCGCTGGACATGAACGAAGTGCTGCGCGATGTGGCTGCCCTGGTGGAGCTGCCAGCGCGCGACAAGGGCCTGGCGTTTGTGGTGGACATACCGCACCCCTTGCCCACACCGCTGGAGGGCGACAGCACCCGCATCATGCAGATCGTGCTCAACCTGCTGAGCAATGCCATCAAGTTCACCGAGCGCGGCGAGGTGCGGCTGGCTGTGGCCTGGGAGGCACTGGGCGAAGACCGCTACGAGCTGCGTGTGCGGGTGAGCGACACCGGCATCGGTATTGACGAAGCGGCGCGCAAACGCCTGTTCGCCCCGTTCGTGCAGGCCGACGTGTCCACCACCCGGCGCTACGGTGGCACGGGCTTGGGCCTGTCCATCGTGAAGCAACTGGTGGAGATGATGTCTGGCCACATCGAGGTCAACAGCACCGTGGACCAAGGCAGCCAGTTTGAGGTGACCTTGCCCATGCGCTATGGCAGCGCCGGTTTTGTGCGCCAGGATGCCAGCACCGAGCCGGGCCCTGGCGCGGGGCTGCATGGCGTGCGCATGCTGGTGGTGGACGACAACGAAATCAACCGCGAGATCGCCCAGCGCATTCTGGAAGGCGAGGGGGCCAGTGTGGTGGTGGCCAGCAACGGCCGCCACGCGCTGGATGTGCTGCACCAGCATGCCGGCGGTTTTGACGCGGTGCTGATGGACGTGCACATGCCCGTGCTCAACGGCCTGGATGCAACACGGCAGATTCGCGCCACGGCGGGCTGGGAGGCGTTGCCCGTCATCGGGCTCACGGCTGGCGTGTCGCTCACCGAGCAGAACGCGGCCACCGCGGCCGGCATGGACACCGTGATCGGCAAACCCTTCGACCCGCCCATGCTGGTGCGCACCATCCGCCGTGCCGTGCCCGCCGCGCTGCTGTACCCGGCTGCGGCACAGGCCGCACCGCAGGCCGCCGACGCAGCCAGCCAATCTGCGCTGGCTGACACCGCTGCCCCTGCCCGCGCCACCCCGGCAACCCCGTGGCCCCGCCTGCCGGGGGTGGATGACGCCGCCTCTTTCGCCCGCCTGCAAGGGCACCGGCCCCTGCTGGCGCAACTGGTTCAGCGCATCGTCAACACGGTGCAGTCTTTGGCCACACCCAACGCGCAAGACATGGCCGCCGTGGCCGCGCGAGACAACTGGCAACGCGAGCTGCATGATCTCAAAGGCATGGCGGGCACGCTGGGGGCCACAGCTCTGGCCGAATGCGCCCAGTCTGCAGAGGCTGCTTGCCGAGAGGGCCTGTGGCAGGACGTGGCGGCGCAGATCACTGCCATGGCCCAGCAGACGGCGCCGTGGGTGCCGTTTCTTGCGGATTGGGGAGCGGGCGACATGGCGTTGAACCAGAGCGCTGCGCTGTCGCAGGAGCCCTCTGCGCACCCGCCCACTGTCTTGTCTGCCGATGACCCTGTCTGGCCCGCCGTGCACGCCCTGCACAGCGCGCTGCAAACCAACGACCTGGCCGCGCTGGAAATGTGGAGCGCGCTGGCCCCGCAACTTGTGCCTTACCTGGGGGCCGCCACGTCAGCGGCGGTGCAGCAGCACATTCACAACCTCGCGTTTGGCGAGGCGCTGCACTTGCTGGACGCGGCCCTGGCTCCGCCCCGCTGATCGGCCGCGGCCTTGTCTGGCAGGCCGCCTTCGGCTGGCGGGGGCGGGTGCCTCGGGACAAACCCTGCGTGTTCGATCTATTTGCATCCAAATGTCACCGCGGTACGTATTCACGTTGATTCCCGTTCACCACCGTCTTTCTTCCGCCCTAGGAGCCGTCATGCCACTGAGAATGTTGTCCACCCTGTGCATCGCAGGATGCGCTGCCGCCGCCCCGGCTTTTGCCGACACCGGCAAGCTGCTGTTGACAGGGGGCGTCAGCTCCGTCTCCGGGTCTGCAGGCGGTGGCATCACCCCCTGGGCGGTGATTGGCAGCAACGCCACTGAGGGGGAAGTGGGCTCCAGCGCCTATGCCACCCGTGCCGCCACGCAGGACTACAGCCTCAACGGCTATGGCGTGGCCGTGGGCCTGCACGAACGGCTGGAACTTTCACTTGCCCGGCAGGACTTTGATGCCTCCCCGGCCATCGCGCTCAACGGCATTGCGCCCTTCGGGGTCACGCCGGGGCAGCACCTCAAGATGGATGTGGTGGGCCTCAAGCTCAAGGTGGCCGGCGACGCCGTGCTGGACCAAGACAGCTGGATGCCGCAGATCGCCATTGGCCTGGAGCACAAGCGCGTGCGTCCGGGCTCTCTGGGCAGCGTGCTCGACTTTTTGGGCACCCGCACCAGCGGCACCGATGTGTACGTCAGCGCCACCAAGCTGCTGCTGGACAAAAGCCTGCTGCTCAACGCCACGCTGCGTTCCACCAATGCCAACCAGAATGGCCTGCTGGGATTTGGATCGGCCACGCCGGGCAAGAACAGCCGCAGCCTGCAGCCCGAGTTCTCCGTGGCCTACCTGCTCAGCAAGAACCTTGCGGTGGGGGCGGAATACCGATTCAAGCCCAACAACCTGCAAGCGCTGGGCGCCGCCGCTGGCCTGGGTGCCGCACTGCGGGAAGACGACTGGAAAGACATCTTCGTGGCCTGGGCGCCCAGCAAGAACGTGTCGCTGACCCTGGCCTATGTCGACCTGGGCCGCATCGTGCCAGGCATCACCAACAACCGCCGCCAGACCGGGTACTACCTCTCGGCCCAGGTTGCCTTCTGATCCAGAAGCACCTCGCCATCCGAGCCGTTGTCCACCCAGTTCTATCCATCCCCCTTTCGGAACCGCAACCATGAAACACCTTGTCTGCGCCCCCCAGCGCCTGGCTGCCAGCCTGGCCCCCGTTGCCCTGGCGGCACTGCTTGCCCAGCCCGCCATGGCCCAAACCAGCGCATCGCCATCCAGCCCAACGCCGTCCAGTGCTGCCACGCAGGCCGCAGCGCCCGCGGGCCTGTACCAGGCACTGGGCGAAAAAACCGGCATCACCCGCCTGATGGACGACTTTGTGGACCGCGCATTCAAAGACCCCCGCATCGGCGGCCACTTCAAGGGCGTCAAGCCCGCAGCCCTCAAGGAGAGCCTGACCGACCAGATCTGCCAGCTGAGCGGAGGCCCTTGCAAATATGAAGGCGCTGACATGAAATCGGCCCATGCCAATCTGGACATCAACAAGGGCCACTTCAACGCCCTGGTGGAGGTGCTGCAAAGCGCCATGGATGCCCAGGGCATACCGTTCGCACAGCAAAACCGCCTGCTGGCGCTGCTGGCGCCCATGCACCGTGACGTGATCACCCAGCGATGACTACAAGGGGCTTATGAAGAAAACTATATTTTTGATAGCTGCTGGCGCTTGCTGGATAAGCGCTAGCGCCGGAAATGTCCAAATCCAGGTGCTCGACCGAGAAGGCCGGCCTGTGCCCGATGCCGTGGTCATCGTCTACCCGGGCAGCACCTCGGGCCCACCGCCCAGCCTGATGCAGGCCAGCCCCACCATCGAGCAGGAAAAAATGCGCTTCGTGCCGGCCGTCACGGTGGTAGAGCCCGGCACCACCGTGCGCTTTACCAACCAGGACCGTTGGGACCACCATGTGCGCGGTGCCTCCGCAGGCCTTACGGCTGCGCCGCCCACCAGCGGCTTTGAGCTGCGCCTGTCCGGCAAGGCCGAGGGCAAACCCGCCAGCTCTGCCGAAGTCAAGCTAGACGCCGCCGGCGCCGTGCTGCTGTCGTGCCACCTGCACGGCTCCATGCGCGGCCACATTTTTGTGACCGACTCCCCCTGGGCCATCAAGACTGACACCGACGGCATCGCCCGCTTTCCGTCGGTGCCCGACGGCGCCGCCCAGGTGCGCGTGTGGCACGCCGAACAACTGGTGGACCTGCCCCGCAAAAACGTGAATGTGGTGCCCGGCCCCGTGCTGGACACCGTGCAGCTCAGCGTGGTGCCCCGCGTACGCCGCGCCCCGCCCGCGGCGCCCGGCAACGCGCCCGGTGGCCCCATGGGCGGCTACAGCCAAGCCCCGGCAGCGGGCGACGGCGCAGAGAAAGTGGCGCACCGGCATGGGTGACCTGGGCCAGCGCCGCACAGCGGCGGTGCGTGCCCCCGTAGCGCGG
>JBCNOJ010000211.1:0-8320 GCA_039593925.1 Acidovorax sp. | reverse complement strand
AGTGCTGCTGGTGATCGACGGCAACACCGGCCAGAACGCGCTGGCGCAGGTCAAGGCCTTCGACGAGACGCTGGGCCTCACCGGGCTGATCGTGACCAAGCTCGATGGCACGGCCAAGGGCGGCGTGCTGTGCGCCATCGCGCGGGAAAAGCCGATTCCGGTCTACTTCATCGGTGTGGGCGAGAAGCTGGAAGACCTGGAAACCTTCAACGCCCGCGAATTCGCCCAGGCCCTGCTGGCCTGAGCCTGCGGCGACCTCCCCGGCCTACCCTCAGGCCCGGGCCATGGCAGCCCCCCGTAGCGCAGGGGGTTGCTGCACCTGCTCATCCACCCACTGCGCGTATTCAGCGGACGCCTGCAGCGTCTGAACCGCGAGCTGGGGCAGCGTGTAGGGGTGCTGGGTGCGCAAGAACGCCAGCAACGCGGGTACCGCCTGCGGAAGGGTTTTGCAAGTTAGACGAAACTCCCTGTCTTCCTGGGCGGCGCCCTGCCACCGGAAATACGCCGTGATGGCTTCGACCTGAACGCAGGCCGCCAGCCGCGCCTGGAGCACGGCCTGGGCCAGCCGGCGGGCCTCGGGCTCTGTGGCCACGGTGGTCGTGACCATGGCGATGTCGCGCAAAGCAACGGGTGTGGAAACGGGTTGGGACATGGGGTCTCCTTCCGGCGCTGTCAGGGCCGCTTGGGCCCGATGCCTAAACGCCCACGGGTCTCGGAAAGGCCGCAGACGGGGACGCGCAGTCTGCCACAGGGTGGCCTGCGCCACCACCCTCTCGTTCCCCACCTCAACCGGGCCATCCCAAACGTGCCCTTCGACGCTTCGCAGGTGCGAGCGGGTCAACCCGCCCTGAGTAGGGTGGGCGTACCGACTGGTCCTGCATAGAGTCTGTGCGGTTGGGCTGGAGGAGTCTCTCCATACGTCCAAGGCCAATCCCGGCTTGTGCGCCTTCTTCCGTGCCCTCTTCCTGATTTTTCCGCCTTGCACATTGCAACGCTCCGGAGACTCTTTGATGACGCCGTCCCGCCATTCTTTCTTGCATCATCCTCGCGCGTTTTCGGGCGGCCGCTCCTGGTTTCATCACGGGGCGAAGTTCATCGTGTGGGCTGCGGCCAGCCTTCTGGTCACCGCCTGCGGCGGCGGTGGTGACCCAGCCACCGCCGAGCCCCCCGAACCACCACCGCCCGCGGTGGTTCAGCATCCAGTCGGCGGCACGGTTTCGGAGCTCACCGGCACGCTGGTGCTGGCCAATGTGGCAGCCACTCCGGCGCAGGAACTGGTCATCACCACCAACGGCACCTATTCCACACCTGTCCCGCAGGGCCAGGCCTACCAGATCGTGGTGCGCACTCCACCGCTGGGGCAGTCCTGCACGGTGGAGAACGGCACGGGCACGGTCAACGGCCCGATCACCCAGATCCGGGTGGTGTGCACCACCAACACCTACCCGGTGGGCGGGGTCGCGAGCGGGCTGACGGGCTCGGTGACCTTGCGACTGAATGGCAGCGCGGATCTGATCTTGCGCACCAACGGCGAGTTTCGGTTTGTTGATGCCCTCCCCCACGGCACCGCCTACACGGTGGCGGTGCATGCCCAGCCGCTGGATCAGGTTTGCAGGCTGGAAAACGCCGCAGGGGTTGTCGATGCACCTGTCACATCGGTGCAGCTGGTGTGCCAGACCGTGGTGGTGGAACCACCGCCGCCCCCGCCTCCACCGCCCGTGCCCGCCACACCCTCTGGCTTGAGCATTTCATACAGCGCCAAGGCCTTGAACTTCATTTGGAGTGCGGCAGCGGACGCCACCAGCTACATCGTGCAGGAAGACCCCGACGGCCCGGGCGTGCAACCTGCAACGACCATCGGCACCGTATCGGCCACCGCGCTGGCTTACGCCATTCCCACGTTGCTGCACCAGCGGCTCAACGCCGTCTATACCGTGCAAGCCTGCAACATCAGCGGCTGCAGCGCCCCGTCTGCGCCCCTGGCGGCGGACATGGTTCGCGCCATTGGCTATTTCAAGGCCTCTGCGCCCGCTGTGGAAGCGCGCTTTGGCAACCGGGTGGCCCTCTCCGCCAGCGGAACGACCCTGGCCGTGGGCGCTTACGGCGAGGGAAGCAACACGGGCGCCGTGTATGTATTTACCAAAACCGGCAGCACCTGGTCGCAGCAGGCGCGCATCGCCGCGCCCAATGGCGAAGCCAACGACTACTTCGGCAATGCCATTGCCTTGTCAGCGGACGGGAACACCTTGGCCATCGGGGCCGATGGCGAAAGTGGCGACCAGTCCGGCACCTTTGCGGCCATGCCGCCCAGTAACAACCTGGCCAGCAGCGCCGGGGCGGTGTACGTGTACACGCGCACCGGCTCGTTGTGGGCACAGCAGGCCTTCATCAAGGCCCACAACGCCGATGCGGGCGACTTGTTCGGATCGTTCGTGGCGCTGTCGAACGACGGCCACACCCTGGCCGTGGCGGCTTACAACGAAGACGGCGACCTGACAGGTGCCCACGGCAGCGCGGCGTACTCCGCTTCCGGTGCCGCCTACGTGTTCACCCGCACGGGCACCATTTGGGCGCAGCAACGCTATCTGAAGGCGTCCAACGCGGGCGCTGGAGATTTCTTTGGCATCTACCTCAGCCTTTCTGGGGCTGGCGACACCCTGGCCGTAGGGGCGATGTTCGAGGCAAGCGCCTCTGCCGCCACACCGGCGGACGATTCGTTGACCAGCGCTGGGGCAGCCTATGTCTTCCAGCGCAGCGCTGGCACCTGGACTGAACAGGCTTATCTGAAGGCACCCAGCCCCCATGCGCAAGACCGCTTCGGCGTGGCGGTGGCCGTGTCGGGCGATGGCAACACGCTCGCCGTCGGCATGGATGGGGACAGCAGCAACCACACCGGCACATTCGCCGTCCCACCGGCCGCCAACACGCTGGCCTTGAACTCCGGCGCGGTGTTCGTCTTCACCCGCTCCGGGAACACCTGGTCTTCACAGGCTTATCTGAAAGCCTCCAACACCCGCACGCCCCATCGGTTTGGCAACAACCTTGCCATGGCGTCAGACGGAAACACCCTGATCGTGCCCTCCTACCGGGACGACAGCGCCGCAGCCGGCTTCAACGGCGATCAGGCCAGCACCACCGCGGCGGACGCCGGCTCCGTGATGGTGTTCCGCCGCAGCGGAGCAACCTGGAGCCAGCAGACATACCTCAAAGCCCCCAACCCCGGCGCAGGCGACCGCTTCGGTGGCCGCGTCGCCATTTCTGCCGATGCGAGCAGCTTGGCAGTGGGGGCAGCGACGGAGGACGGTGGCTCGGCAGGCGTTGGGGGCAATCAAGCCGACGAGAGTCGAACCAACGCAGGCGCGGTGTATCTATACTAAGAATTTTGTTTAATTCCCTTTTTAAATCAATCACTTGCAAAGAAACTCAGTCTGCCCCTTTTCGTTACAGCCGATACAGAACCCTCCGGGAACTTCTGCCTTAGCACTCTCCTCTATAGAGTGCTAACATTCAAGGCTTAGAGGAAAGGATTCCCGGAATGAACATTCAATCTGGAACCGCGACGACCACCCTGGCGCCCGCCAACCCCTGGGCGCTGGTGCCGCCGCTGGGCAATCTGGACGCCTACATCTCGGCTGTCAACCGCTTGCCATTGCTCACCCACGAGGAAGAGCAAAACTATGCCCGCAAGCTCAAAGATTCGAACGATCTGGACGCAGCCGGGCGGCTTGTGATGTCGCACCTGCGCCTCGTGGTGTCTATTTCCCGCCAGTATCTGGGCTATGGCTTGCCACACGGCGACCTGATCCAGGAAGGCAACGTCGGCCTGATGAAGGCGGTCAAACGGTTCGACCCCGACCAGGGCGTGCGCTTGGTCAGCTACGCCATGCACTGGATCAAGGCTGAGATCCACGAATACATTCTGAAGAACTGGCGCATGGTGAAGGTGGCTACCACCAAGGCCCAGCGCAAGCTGTTCTTCAATCTCCGCTCCATGAAGCAAGGCTTCAAGGCTGACGCCGCAGCGGCCGACGCTGCGACGCACCGTGACACGCTGTCCGACAGCGAGATCAATGCGGTGGCCGAGCAGCTCAACGTGAAGCGCGAAGAAGTCATCGAGATGGAAACCCGCATGTCGGGTGGCGATGTGCTGCTGGACCCGGCGCCTTCCGACGACGGCGAGCAGGCTTTCGGCCCCATTGCCTACCTGGCCGATGCGTCGCACGAACCCACGGCCATGATCGAGTCGCGCCAGCGCGATTCGCTCGCCAGTGATGGCATTGCGACGGCGCTGGAAAGCCTGGACGAACGCAGCCGCCGCATCGTGGAAGAGCGTTGGCTGAAGGTCAACGACGATGGCAGCGGTGGCATGACGTTGCATGAACTGGCGGCCGTTTACGGCGTCAGCGCGGAGCGCATTCGCCAGATCGAAGTGGCCGCGATGAAGAAGATGAAGAAGGCGTTGGCCGAATACGCCTGACAACGCCCACCCGTTGCCGGGGCCGCGTTAATATCCCTCCGCTGCAGAAGCCGCCTTGTGGGCCCCAGTTCTGGGGCCCACGTCGTTTTGGCCCCTACAAGGAGGAAAGTTACTTATGTCCGACCCCGTGTCTCGCCGCAATGCCCGCCGCTCCGTATTCCGCCGCACGTCCCTGCTGATCGCGCTGGTGGCAGCGGCTCCTTGGGCGATGGCCCAGAGCAACACCGCTGGCGCAAGCGCCGTTGCCAATTGGCCCAACAAGCCGATCAAGATCATTGTCGGCTTCCCCGCAGGGACCTCGCCAGACCTCACCGCGCGCACATTTTCAGAGCCCCTGTCCAAGGCGCTGGGACAACCCGTGATCGTGGAAAACAAGGTGGGCGCAGGCGGCAACATCGGCGCCGACGCTGTGGCCAAGGCCCGCGATGACCACACCATCGGCCTGATGATCAACGGCAATATGACGATTGCCAAGCTGCTGAACCCGGCCGTACCGTACGACCCCCTCAAGGACCTCGCTCCGCTCAGCTTGATCGGCACGTCGCCGCTGGTGCTGACGGCGCCTGTGAGCCAGCCCGGTGTGGCGGCAAATGCCGACGCCAGAGATTTCTTCGTGGCTGCGCGCAACGCCGGTGACAAGTGGAGCTACGGCACGCCGGGCGTAGGCACCGTGGGCCATATCGGCACCGAACTGCTCAAGTCCCGCAGCAACATCAACCCCGTGCACGTGCCCTACCCGGGCTATCCCCAAGTGGCCAACGCCATATTGGGCGGCCAATTGCAGATGGCGCTGATGCCGCCCGCCCTGGCACAGGCGCAGGTGAAGGCCGGCAAGCTGCGCGCCATCGGCGTGACCTCAGCGGGCCGCAGCCCGCTGGCACCCGATATTCCGAGCCTGTCCGAGGCCGGCATCCGGGGTTTTGATCTGGAAATCTGGAATGCTTTTGCAGCGCCGTCGACCATGCCCAAGCCCATCCAGGCCAAGTTGGCAGCATTGATCAGTGAAATCGCTCGCAGCCAGGACGTGCGTGGCAAGCTGTTCCAGCAAGGCTGGCAGGTGGCCGGGACATCGCCAGAAGGCTTGGCGAACCGAATCAAGGCCGACACCAACCTGCTCGGTGGCGTGATTGCCATGCGCGGCATCAAGGCAGAGTGATCTAGCGCTGGCATCAAAAAGAAGCCGCCAGTGCAGCCGGGCTGCGCGGCGGCTAATTGGCTGATTAGCTGATCGATACCTGTGAAGCAGCGCATCGTGGCGCCGGAGGAAAAGTAACGCCGTCGCCGCGGGGTTCTCCTTTCCTCAGCCAGCTTCGCTGAGCAAGGTTTTCACATCCGCCGCAAGCGCCTGCGCCCCGCTGCCATATCGGTTGTACACGCGCAGCCGCCCGGCCGGGTCGTACACATAGCTGCCTGCGGAGTGGTCCATGGTGTAGCTGGTGGGCGTCTTGCCTTCCACCTTCTTGTAGTAAATCTTGAAGTCCTTGGCGACGGCGGCGAGTTGCTCTGGCGATCCGCGCAGTGCGAGGAAGCTCGGGTCAAAGTTGGCCATATAGGCCTTGAGCACCTCGGGCGTGTCGCGCTCTGGGTCTACCGTCACAAAAATGCCCTGCAGCCGATCGCCGTCCTTGCCGAGCATCTGCTTGACCTCTGCCAACTCCTGCATGGACGTCGGGCACACGTCAGGGCACTGCGTGAAGCCGAAAAACACCACGACCACCTTGCCCGCAAAGTCCTTGAGATGGCGCTCCTGGCCGTTGTGGTCGGTGAGCGGCAAGTCCCGGGCGTATTCGGCGCCCGTGATGTCCACACCGCGAAACTCGGCCTTTTTCTCAGAACAAGCACTAAAAATGCCCGCAGTGCTTATGGATAAAGCGCTGATAGCTATTGTTTTAAGAGCGTTTCTTTTGATCATGGGATTCAGAGCACGTAGTGGTCCACCAGAAGTGCCGCGAACAGCACGCTCAGGTGAATGAGTGAAAAGCGGAAGGTCTTGCGCGCCAGCGCATCGGAGTAGTTGCGCCACAGCGCAAAGCCATAACCGCAAAAGCCAGCACTGAGTACAGCGGCCGCAGCCAGGTAGATCCAGGAGCTCATGCCATAAACAAATGGCATGAGGCAGCCTGCAAACAGGATGAGCGTGTACAGAAACACCTGCAGCCGGGTGAACTCGTTGCCATGGGTCACTGGCAGCATCGGCAGTCCAGACTTGCGGTAGTCCTCAACACGGTACAACGCCAGCGCCCAGAAGTGCGGAGGCGTCCAAAGGAAGATGATGAGGAACAGGATCAGCGCCTCGGGCCCCACATCATTGGTCATGGAAGCCCAGCCCAGCACCGGCGGCATGGCGCCCGAAGCGCCACCGATGACGATGTTTTGCGGCGTGAGCGGCTTGAGAATCACCGTGTAGATGACGGCGTAACCCACAAAGGTCGCAAAGGTCAGCCACATCGTGAGCGGATTGACCCAAAAGTACAGCAGTGCCGAACCCGCAGCGCACAGTACGGCAGAAAACAGCAGCGTCTGCACGTTGGACAGCTCCCCCTTGGCAGTGGGGCGCCAAGCGGTACGCTTCATCTTGGCGTCAATCCCCTGCTCCACGATGCAGTTGAAGGCAGCCGCAGCACCAGCCACCAGCCAAACGCCCAGGCATGCCAGCGCCATCAGGCCCAGTTGTGCCGCAGTGGGCATGCCGGGCACTGCCAGCACCATGCCAATCAGGGCACAGAACACGATCAGCTGCACAACGCGCGGTTTGGTCAGTGCGTAAAACTGCCGCAAGCGCGACGGGGGGGCAACCAGGGCGGGGGCAACACTCATGCGGATACTCTCGGTGCGCCAGTTGGCGCGGAAATCTCTTGGGGCGATGATGCTGCGCGGCTGGACACCAGGGCCCATGTCAGCACCACCACCATGGCAGCAGCACCGCCGGTATGCAGCACGGCAGCCACCAGCGGCCAGCCCAGCACCACGTTGGACAACCCCGTTAACAGCTGCGCTACCGTCAGCGCCAGCAACCAACCTGCCTGAACAGGCAACGCCGCGGCCTTGCGCAGCCGCCACACCAACACCAGCAAGGCAGCCAAGACCAGGTACGCCATCAACCGGTGGGTGTAGTGGATGGCGGTCAGCCCGGCAAAACTGATGTGGCTGCCATCCTGCAACATGCCCAGTTGGCGCCATACCTGAAAGCCCTGGGCGAAGTCCATGGACGGCCACCAACTGCCCTGGCAAGTGGGGAACGTGGTGCAGGCCAGCACCGCATAGTTGGTGCTGACCCAGCCTCCCAATACCACCTGCAAAGCCACCAGCACACCCGTCCAGATGAGGCCGCTGCGCAGCGCGGGCGAGATGCTTACGGGAGACCGCCCTTGAGCCCAATGCGTGTGGCGCACAGCCTGAACACACAGCAGTGCCAACAACACCAACCCGCCAATGAGGTGCAGCGTGACGATGGCGGGAAACAGCTTCATGGTCACCGTGAGCGCGCCGAAAGCGCCTTGCAGACACACCCAGAAAAGGGTGAAGGTAGGCCACCACGGGCTGATGGGCGGTGTTTGTGCTACCGACCTCGCCGCTCCGACTTCGGCCTTGCCATTGCGTGCACGGCGGTGCTGCACCCACGACGACACCGTAATCACAATGATGAGCACCCCAACGCCCGTCGCCAGGTAACGGTGGATCATTTCCACCCACGCCTTGCCATGCGTCACAGGGCCCGTGGGCATGGCCTCCTGCGCCGCCGCAATCTCCGAGCGGGCACCCACGGGACTGGCATTGCCGTAGCAGCCTGGCCAATCCGGGCAACCCAGGCCGGAATCCGTAAGGCGGGTGAACGCGCCGAAC
>JBCNOJ010000210.1:0-8419 GCA_039593925.1 Acidovorax sp. | reverse complement strand
GCAGATGGCTACCACCGAGCGCGACGTGCTGCGCAATGCCTCGGGCATCGCGTCGCGCAGCGAGTACTACGGCTCGTACTCGCAGTTTTCCATTCGCGGACTGTGGGCCAACAACACCTACAACTACCTGCGCGATGGCGCCAAGTTCGTGCACCTGCTGGACCCGCCGCTCTTCAACATCGAGCGCGTGGAAGTCATCAAGGGTCCGGCCGCGCTGGAGTTCGGACAGGTGGCACCGGGTGGCCTCGTCAACTACGTGAGCAAGCGGCCGCAGGCCGACCCCCTGCGCACCGTGAAGATCGGCGCGGGCAGCCACGGCTGGCGCAGCGCCGAGTTCGACCTGACCGGCCCGCTCAACACCGAGGGCACGCTGCGCTACCGGCTCGATGGCGGCGCGAGCCGGGGCGGCAGCTTTGTGGACGGCAACACGCCGCGCAAGCAAGGCGTGGCGGGCAGCCTGGAGTGGCAGATCACGCCCGACACCGTCTGGCGTGCGCAGGCCGAATACCAGGGCCTGGACGGCATCTCGACCGCCGGGCTGGCCGTGCCCGACCCGACCAACCCGCGCAGCGCCGATGCCCTGCCCGTGGGCCTCTTCTATGGCGAGCCATGGCTCACCACCGATGGCCAGATGCGCTTTTTCTCCACCGAACTGCAGCACCGCCTGGCAGATGGGCTGGAGGCACGCCTGCTCCTCTCGCGCAACGAAACCCACCGCAACGTGAACCTGCCCTCGCCCATGGGCCCGGTCAGCAACGGCCGCGTGGCACGTGGCTACTGGCTGGCGCCCGGGCAGGAATACACCTCGGAAACCGCCCTGGCCGAACTGCGCGCCAAGGCACAGACCGGCGCCGTGCAACACACGCTGTTGGCGGGGCTGGACTGGCGCACCATCCAGGGCGTCTATGGCGCGCGTGGCACCGGCAGCCTGGGCTCCGTCGACCTGTACCAGCCCGTCACCGGCCTGGTGTCACCCATGGCCTCCAGCGGCACTGCAAGGCTGTCTTCGGACGCGCGCAACACCGGCGTTTTTGTGCAGGACCGCATGGTGCTGGGCGACTTCGGCCTGCTGCTGGGCCTGCGCCATGACCGCTTCAAGGATGCCTACACCACGCCCGCCACGGACGTGAGCAAAACCCAGCCCAGCGCCGCGCTGAGCTGGCAGCCGCGCCCTGGCAGCATGCTGTATGCCAGCCACGCGCGCTCGTTCCAGGCCAACACGGGCACGCTGGTGTGGGGGGCGCAGTCGGCCCCGCCTTCTGAGGGCAAGCAGTTCGAGGTGGGCTGGAAGCAGGAGTGGCTGGGCCAGCGCCTGATGACCACGATCTCGGCCTTCGACCTGGAGCTGACCAACGCGCCCGCGAACGACCCCGCACACGCCGGCTACTCGGTGCTCACAGCCCGCCAGCGCATCAAGGGCGTCGAGCTGGAACTGCAAGGCCGCATCACGCCGGGCTGGACGGTGACGGCCCAGGCCAGCTTCCAGGACCCGAAGGTGCTGGCCGACACCACGGCAGGCGCCAACGTGGGCAACCGCGTGGCGCTGGCCACGCGCCGCACCGCCTCGCTCTGGACGCAGTACCGCGTGCCGCAGTTGCCCGGCCTGTGGGTGGGTGGCGGCCTGGTGCACCAGGGCGACAAGTTCATCGGCAACGACAACCGCTGGCGCCTGCCCGGCTACACCGTGGCGGACCTGGCCGTGGGCTACCAGTTCGCGGGTGGCATGCGCCTGCAGGCCAACCTCAAGAACGCCACCAACCGCCGCTACTACCTGGATGGCACCACCAGCGCGGCCGGCTTCGGCTCCGTCACGCCGGGCCAGCCCCGCAGCCTGCTGGTGTCGCTCGACTACGCGTTCTGACCGCTCGCTGCCTGCGCCCCCCACCGCATCCGCCATCCGCCTTCCGTCTTCGTCTTCATTCCACTTTTCAACCATCGGAGAAACAGCACCATGCAACCTGGCACCTTCGTTTGCCGCACCGCCATCGCACACGCGGCACTGATCGCGCTGTGCGGCGCCGCCCACGCGCAACAGGCCGCCCCTGCCACCCCACCCACGGCAGAAAAAGCCCTGGCCCCCGTGACCGTGAGCGCGGGCACGGACAACGAAAACCCCACGGCCCCCGTCACCGGCTTCGCTGCCAAGCGCGCGCTGAGCGCCACCAAAACAGACACGCCACTCATTGAAACCCCGCAGGCCATCAGCGTCATCACGCGCGACCAGATGGAAGCGCAGGGCGTGCAGACGCTGCGGCAGACCACGGCCTACACCGCGGGCGCCGTGTCCAACTACTTCGACAGCCGCGTGGACAATTTCAACGCGCGCGGCGGCACCGTCAGCCAATACCAGGACGGCCTGCTGCGCATCTACGGCACCTACAACACCAGCCGCCCCGACCCGTACACGCTGGAGCGCGTGGAGTTTCTGCGCGGGCCCACGTCGGTGCTGTACGGCCAGGGCAGCGTGGGCGGTGTGCTCAACCTCACGAGCAAGCGCCCGCAGGCCGAAACGCTGCGCGAGGTGCAGGTGCAACTGGGCAACAACAGCCGCAAGCAAATTGCCGCCGACCTGACGGGCGCACTCGACAAGGACGGCCAGTGGCTCTACCGCCTGGTGGCCGTGGGCCGCGACAGCGGCACACAGGTGGACCATGTGAGCGACGACCGCCTGGTGCTCATGCCATCGCTGACCTGGAAACCCAACGCCGACACGTCGCTCACGCTGCAGGCCCTGCACCAGAAGGACAAGAGCGGCTCGCTCATCGGCTTCTTCCCGTGGCAAGGCACGCAGCTGCCCAGCCAGTATGGGCAGATTCCGCGCAACACCTTCATCAGCGAGCCCGGCTGGGACGCGTACGACACCACCAACAACTCGTGGGGCTACCTCTTCAGCCACCGCCTGAACGGCGACTGGACAGTGCGCCAGAACCTGCGCCGCACGGTGAGCGAGGTGGACTACCGCACCCTGTACACCAGCTTTGCGGCCAATGCCGCCACGGGCCGCCCTGCGCGCCCGGTGTTCAACAGCGACAACCGCACGGTGGTGCGCGATGCCGCGTGGCAGGTCAACACCGGCCGCATGCTGCTCGTCGACACGCAGCTGGAAGGCAAGCTCAAGACCGGCAGCGCCGAACACACGCTGCTGGCCGGCCTGGACGTGCAGCGCAACCACACCGGCCAGCAATCGTGGAGCGCCGTGGCCCCTTCCATCGACGTCTACAACCCCGTGTACGGCAACTTCACGCCGCCCACCGCGTCGCAACTGGTGCGCCGGCCCAACGTGGTGCAAAAGCAGCTGGGCTTTTACTTGCAGGACCAGATCAAGTGGGACCGCTTTACCGCCACCGTGGGCCTGCGCCACGACAGCGCCAAGACAGACACGGAAGGCCGCCCCGCCGCCGCCGTGGACGACAAGGCCTGGACCAAGCGCGCCGGCCTCACCTATCAGCTGGATGGAGGCTGGGCGCCGTATGTGGGCTACTCCGAATCGTTCCAGCCGCTGGGCGGTGTGGACGTGTACGGCACGCCCTTCAAGCCCCAGCGCGGCGAGCAGTGGGAGGCCGGCTTGAAGTGGCAGCCGCCTGGCCAGGGCATCAACGCCTACGCGGCCGTGTACCAGTTGCGCGAGAAAAACCGCAAGACCAGCGACCCCGCCAACCCGCTCAACAGCCTGCAGATCGGCGAGGTCAAGGTCCAGGGCCTGGAGGCCGAGATTCAGGCCAGCCTGGCCCGCAACTGGGACTTCACCGTGGGTTACGCCTTCACCGACGCCAAGATCAGCCGCAGCAATGCCGGCGACCAAGGCCAGCCCGTGGCCAGCGTGCCCAAGCACACGGCATCAGCCTGGCTCAGCCACCGCTTTGCCGCACAGGGGCGTGGCGGCTGGGTGGTGGGTGCGGGTGTGCGCTACACCGGCTCGCAATGGAGCGGCACCAGCGCCATCACCACGCCCTCCGCCACCATCGCCGACGCCATGCTGGCCTACGACGCCGGCGACTGGCGCGTGGCCTTCAACGTCGTGAACCTGGCCGACAAGGTGCACATCACCCAGTGCCTCGCACGCGGCGATTGCTTCTATGGGCAGGCGCGCACTTACACGCTGACATCGACGTACCGGTTCTGAGTGGGCGCCGCCGCCAGACTGCGCGGCCTGGTGAAAATTCAAGCAAAATCAGGCTCTAGCGCTTTCCCAGTAAGCGCTGGCAGCTATCAAAATTGATAACAGCCCTTCAGGCCCTGGCGCTATCGCGCCAGGGCTTTTTGCATGGGGGAATGACCGCAGCCAGCGCCGTGTCAGCGCATTCCACAACCTGCTTGACCTCAACTTGACTTGAGCTTTTAGGATGCTTCGCACCGCACACTTTTGCGCGGCAACATTTTTGCAAGCAACGCTGCTCAACCACCCCACCGAGGCCATCCATGACAGCCCACCACCCAACACACCTCCCTGCGCTGACGCCCTCCACCCGCCGCTTTCGCGTCGACAAATTTGCCGTGCCCGCGCACGCAGTGGACGAATTCGTGGCGCAGATGAAGCACCTGCAAAGCACCCTTCAGGCCCAACCGGGCTGCGCGAATGCTGCCGTGTTCACTCAACTGAGTGGCCCAGGCCGCTTCAATGTGATGACGTGGGTGGAATGGGACGACCAGGCCTCCGTGGACGCGGCTGCGACCGTGATGCAAAAACGATTTGCCAGCGATGGGTTTGACCCGAAGGCGTTTCTGCAAAGGCTGGGGGTGGAAGCGGACCTGGGGGTGTATGGAGAGGCGGCCTAGCCCGCGTGCAGACAGACAGGGCCTGCATGAACCAGCCCCCATTGATGTTTGCAATCGATCGTTGCAACAGCAATCTAAAGGCTGGTGTACGACCTAGCGCGTTGAACCTGCGGCAGCGCGCTGAACGAACGCGCCGACCGTAACCGACCACAACCGACCACACCCGACGGTCAGCGTCGCTCGCGCGCATAGTGCAGCGCCACCACACCGTTGTTCAACGGCTTTGCCGAGATCAGCACCAGCCGCCGCGTGCTGGGCAGCCCGCCCGCATACAGGGTTGGGCCGTGCCCAGCGATCCGTGGGTGGACGAGCACTTTGTATTCGTCGATCAGGTCCAGCCGATCCAGTTCGGCCGCGAGCTTTCCGCTTCCCAACAGAACGCCGTTCGGTGTCGCGTCCTTGAGCTTCTGTATGCCCGCGCGAAGCTCACCAGCCACCCAATAGCTGTGGGACCACGGGAAGTGTTTGCGCGTCGAAGACACCACGTATTTCGGCTTGGCCTCCAGTTTCACCGCCCACTCGCGCACCGCTGGCGGTGCTTTGACCTCGCCACGGGCCACCGCCGGCCAATAGCTCTCCATCATCTCGTACGTAACCCGACCCCACAGCATCGCCCCGCTCTCGTCCATCAGGCGGGTGAAAAACGCGTGCGTCTCATCGTCCGCGATGCCTTCCTGGTGATCGAGGCAGCCATCCAGGGTGAGGTTGATGCTGAAGGTCAAGAGTCCCATGGTGTGCTCCTGTGTTCGACGTGGGCAAAAAGCCGCCCGACGCGTGGCGGGCTGTATCTACGGCAAGGCAGATCATCAACAAGCGCACCCGCCTCAACGTCTCGCTGACCGGCGCGCCTAGCAGTGAGGCAGTGAGGCAGTGAGGCAGTGAGGCAGTGAGGCAGTGAGGCGCGCCAGTCTACCGTCTGCCTACCGCCCCAGCACCGCCACATGCACTGCCGTGCGCACCCGAAACCCCAGGCTCTCATACAGCGCAATCGCCGCAGCATTGGTGGTCCACGCATGCAGGAAGGCCTGGTCGCCCCGCTGCTGGATGGCATGGGCCACCACGGAGGAGAGCCTGCGCGCAAAGCCGTGGCCGCGAAACTCGGGGTGTGTGCAAACACCGCTCACCTCGGTACCGCCTTCAAAGCGCATGCGCTCGCCAGCCATCGCCGCCAGTTGGCCATTCACACGGATGCCGACGAAGCGCCCCATGGTATGGGTGCGCGGCAAAAAGGGGCCAGGTTCCGTCAGTTGCGCCAGGGCCAGCATGTCGGCCGCATCGGCATCGCCCAGCTCGATCACTTCCTCAGCGCCCGCCTCTGGCTCCACCGGCCGCATGGCCAGCATCTGCACACCCTCTGCGCGGCGCAGCGCTTGCAGGCCTGGCGGCACAGGGGCGGGCTGGGCCTGCAGGATGAACACCGTCTCGCCAGGGGCGACCAGGGGCGTCAGCGCTGCCACGCTGGCCGCATCGCTGTCGTCGCGGGTGGACGCAAAAAGGTGGATGTCGCGCCGGTAGCGGCGGGCCAGAGCGTCGCCTTCCGCTAGCGCTGGCGCGTAGCACAGCGATGCCCACACCGGGCGGTCAAATGGATCGTTGGTGGTCGTCATGCTTTTTTCTCCCGGGATGGATGCGCGGCGGGCGGGGTGCGGGCCTTGTCCCCTTTGAAGCCCGCACTCTTGCGGGTTCCGCTTTGGCTGCCCGCTCGGGGGCGTGCAGCACGTTCGGCGGCGATCGTGGCTGCAGAACGCTGCAGCAGCGAGGTGCGCGCAAGCCCAATCTCCAGCGCGGCGAGCTGCTCAAGCAGCGGGCCTTCCAGCGGTGCGCACACCTGGGCCACCGCGGCTTCGATCAGCGGCCACACGTCGCGCTGGGCACGGTTCACCAGCGCCTGGCCTTGGTCGGTCAGCACCACCTTGCGCACGCGCCGGTCGCCCTCCACGGACTCGGACTGGACCAAGCCGCTGTCTTCGAGGCCTTTCAGTGACCGGGTGACCACGGGCTGGCTCACGCCCACGGCCTGGCTGAGTTCACCAACGCCCAGCGCGCCGTGCCAGTGCAGCGCAGCCAGCAGGGGGAAGTGGGCGGCCGGCATGTCAATGCCGTGTTCGGAGAGCAGCGCCTGGGTCTGCGCTTGCAGCGCCTCCCCCATGCGCTTGAAGCGGGTGCCGAGGGTAAGGAAGCCGAGTTCCTTGACGATGTCTTCAATCATGATTTCATGCTCTAGATATATATCATGATATTCATTTACCAAAGCCCGTCAAGTGCTTAACCGTTGCCGAGCACACTGGCAGCCGGGGTGCCAACACCATCGACTCCGACCTCTGGCCCCCTGCTGCGCCCGTCATTGCCACTGCGGCCGGAGTGAACGGGCTGCACGACATGGGCGCCAGTGTGTGGGAATGGGCGGCCGATGCGCGCGGATGTCGAGGCCTGGAAGCCTGCGGACTTTTACGCGGTGTACATCGGCTTTCGCTGCGTGTACGACCCGGTGAAACAACGCTGAGAACCCGTGCTCTGCGGGTGCGAACTCAGTGCCCGCCGAACCTCGCCACCTGCCGCAGCCCGCCCGCCAGACTCCAGAGCGACACACACCAGCCGTCGCACCCCTCGGACACCACCAGCCCTGGCAGGTCGTTGCCATCGATGTCCACATAGCTGTCCGGCTTGCCGGGCACCTCGCCCAGGTAGGCATAGCCCGCATCACCACGCACAAAAACGTGGTGCCGCTGGGCTTCGTAAAAAGCCTCGCGGTTGCGCACCACCCTGCCGGGCACCACCACGGTGGCCCGGGCGCCCTGGGGCTGGCGCACGACCCGTGCCGCGTTCAACTTCAGCTGGCGGCGCAGCGCACCAAACTGGGGGTCGTCCGACTTCAGAAACGACCGCAGCGCGCCCAGCTGTTCGGCGTCGGGTTTGGCAACCAGCCACTGGGGCGTGCGCGGCGGCGTGAGGGCGAAGAGCCGGTACTGCGGGTTGTCTGTCTGGTGCCTGGGCCCCTGCACGGTCAGGGCTGCGGCGTAGGGTTCTTTCTGCCCGGCAGACTTCGGCGGCAATTCTGCCTTGCACTGGTAGCGGGTGCCAGCCTGCAGCGCAAACACGGGCGCGCCGGTATGGCAGTGCCGCACCAGTTGCTGCAGGTGTGCGGGGTTCTCAAAGTGTGCCCACACCGGGCCATCGTCGGGCGAAAGCCAGGCGAAGAACAGCCCGGGCCGCTGGCTGGAGCTCTCCTTCTCCTCGCCCGCCCAGGCGAGGGGCACGCAGGCCAGCGCAACGATGAGGGCAAGGCATTGCCGGAGCAGCATGGGCGGGGCACTCCTGAAATGGGGGACGGTGGGTAACTGCCACCCGTGGTGGCCGCAGGTCTCAAAGGCACGCCATTGTGCCGCCCTGTGCAGTCTTCCAAAAGCAAAAAGGCCCCCGATGCCCATGGCACCGGGGGCCTGTGGTCAACGCGCTGAAAACCTGCTCAGACAGCGCGATGGTTACACTCACACGTTCATGATCGACACCAGGCGCGTGTTCAGGTGCGCCTCGATGGCCTCGGGGCCACCCTCGGAGCCGTAGCCCGAATCCTTCAGGCCGCCAAACGGCAACTCGGCCGCAGGGGCGGCGGCCTGGTTGATCCAGAGCATGCCCACTTCCA
>JBCNOJ010000021.1:0-21830 GCA_039593925.1 Acidovorax sp. | reverse complement strand
ACTTCGTGCCAATGCCCTGCATACCGGTCCACGTTAAAACCCGTCACGGCGCGAATACCTTCTGGCGCGCGGGGTGTCGAGCAGGCCGACAGCGCCAGCACACCCACAAAAGCCGCAACGCCAGCCACCCACGCCCACGGTGAACGGCGGCGGTGGGTGGTTGCGCGAAACGGTGCTGGGCGGGCGGACAAAGTAGGCAGGGTGGGCATGGGCTTCTCCTCAGGGCC
Source organism: Acidovorax sp. (assembly GCA_039593925.1). Lineage (GTDB taxonomy): Bacteria > Pseudomonadota > Gammaproteobacteria > Burkholderiales > Burkholderiaceae_C > Acidovorax. The sequence goes on along the minus strand of JBCNOJ010000021.1, from coordinate 21,603 downwards.
GGTGCGTTTTCTTTTCCAAACGGCTGTCCTGACTCTAGAAGCTGGCTATTCCCGCAGGTGTAGGCGTGCGCTGGCAAGGGCTGTCGGTATGGCGGTGTGCGCTGCAGGGGATGCAACCTCAATGGATGGGGCAATTTTCAGGTCAAATCAGCCTCTAGCGCTTATCCATCATGCGCAGGTAGCTATCAAATTAAAAGCATTGCGTTGTTGGGCATGTGGTGTGCAGGGCGCCCATGACGTGGCCGGTCTGGCCTCAGTCTTGTCGCGCAAACCACGCCTGCAAAAAGTCCGCCAGTGCGCGGGTCTTCGCAGAGAGGTCGCTCTTGCTGGGGTAGACCAGCGTCACATCCGCCGCAGGCAGCGACCACGCAGGCAGAACGCGCACCAGGCGGCCTGCGGCCAGGTGGTCTGCCACATCCCACTCGGACCGCATCAGCACCCCATGGCCCGCCAGCGCCCAGGTGGTGGCGGCAGCGCCGTCGTTGGTGCTGAGCAGGCCGCGCACCTTCACAGTCTCTTGCCGGCCGCCCTGGTGCAGGTGCCAGGTGCCATAGGTCTCATCGCTTTCGCGAATCACGATGCATTGGTGCGCCAGCAGGTCGGCAGGCTGCTGGGGCTCTTCGGCCTGGGCCAGGTAGGCGGGTGATGCACACAGCACCCTGCGGTTGGCCAGCAGGCGCCGCGCGGTCAGGCGCGAATCGGGCAGGTCGCCAAAACGCACGGCGGCGTCAAAGCCTTGCTCCACCAGATTGACGGGCCGGTCTGTCAGGTGCAGTTGCACCTCCACCTCTGGATAGGCGCGCGCAAAGGCCGACAGCGCGGGCGCGATGTGAACCCGCCCGAATCCCAGCGTGGCCGCCAGCTTGATGAGGCCGCGCGGCAGGCTCCGCGCCCCTGCCACCGTGCGCTCCAGCGCGTCCAGGTCCGACAGGATGCGCGCGCCGTCCAGCAGATAGGTCTCGCCCTCTGGCGTCAGCGCCATGCGGCGCGTGGTGCGGTGCAAAAGCCGCACGCCCAGCCGGTGCACCAGCTGCGCCAGCCGGCGGCTGGCTGCAGGCGGGGTAATGCCCATCTGCTGCGCAGCCGCAGCCAGGCTACCTTCTTTGATCAGCAGAGCAAAAAAGCGCAGGTCTGAGAAGCCGTCCATGGGGTTATTCGTGTTCTTGGTTTATGAATGAAGTGATTTTGAATGACTTTATGTTTGCCAGGTGCACTCATAAGATGCCCGCACGCACCACAACAACCTGGCAGGAGACAAACCACCATGACCCCATCCCTTCGTTGGCCCACCCTTGCGCGGCGCGTGGCAGCCACTGCAGCACTGGCCCTGTGCACCACCAGCGCCGCCCTGGCCCAGGCCTACCCCGCAAAGGCGGTGAAGCTGGTGGTGCCTTACGCGCCTGGCGGCAGCGCCGACATCGCGGCGCGGCTCATCACCGACGAGTGGGCCAAGGCGCTCGGCGGCTCTTTGTTCATCGAAAACAAGGGCGGCGCGGGCGGCAACATCGGTGTGGACATGGTCGCCAAGGCACAGCCCGACGGCTACACCATCGGTCTGCAGACCGTGTCGCTGGCCATCAACCCCAGCCTCACCGCCAAGATGCCGTACGACACCTTGAAGGATCTGGCGCCCATCGGCATGGTCGCCAGCTCGCAGCATGTGCTGGTGGTCAACAACGCCTTGCCGGCCAAGAACGTCAAGGAGCTGATCGCACTGCTCAAGGCCAAGCCGGGGCAGTACTCGTACGGCTCGGCCGGCGCGGGCAGCACGTTTCACATGTCGGCCGAGCTGTTCAAGGCCGTGGCGGGCACACCCATCGTGCACATTCCCTACCGCGGTGGCGGCCCGGCCATGATCGACACCATGTCCGGCCAGGTGGCGCTGAGCTTTCCGGTGCTGTCGGCCGCCCAGCCGCACGTGCAGGCCGGCAAGCTGCGCGCCTTGGGCGTTACCGGCACCAAGCGCTCAGCGCTGATGCCCGATGTGCCCACCATTGCCGAGGCGGGCCTGCCGGGCTACGCTTTTGAAACCTGGTTCATCGTGTTCGCGCCGGCTGGCACGCCCAAGCCCACCATCGACAAGCTCAACGCCACGCTGAACCAGGCCTTGAACACCCCCGCGCTCAAGGAGCGCATGGCCAAGGACGGGTTCGACCCGATCCCATCCACCCCCGAGCAAGCCCGCGCGCGGCTGGAGGCAGAGATGCCGCAGTGGGCCAAACTCATCCAGGAGCGGGGCATCACTGCGGAGTGAGTCCGCCGGCTTCGCAACCTTCTCGCAACGACATCCATGACCACCACTCCGCTTTTCCCAGGCTATGCCACCCACCGCGTGCCCACGCCCGACGGCCAGTACATCCACACGCTGGTCGGCGGCACCGGCCCCGCGTTGCTGCTGCTGCACGGGCACCCGCAGACCTCGGCCATCTGGCACAAGGTGGCGCCCACGCTGGCGCAGCACTTCACGCTGGTGCTGGCGGATTTGCGCGGGTATGGCGACTCGGCGAAACCGGAGGGCGACGCGCAGCACCTGCTCTACAGCAAGCGCACCATGGCCGCCGACATGCTGGCCGTGATGCAGCACCTGGGCCACCCGCGCTTTGCCGTGCTGGCCCATGACCGCGGCGCGCGCGTGGCGCACCGCCTGGCGGCCGACCACCTGGATGCGGTGCAGCGCATGGTGCTGCTGGACATCGCGCCCACGTTGGCCATGTATGAACAGGCCAGCGATCCATTTGCGAGGGCCTATTGGCACTGGTTCTTCCTCATCCAGCCCGCGCCGCTGCCCGAGCGCCTGATCGAGGCCGACCCCGCTGCCTACGTGCGCGACGTGATGGGTCGGCGCAGCGCAGGCCTTGCGCCGTTCGACCCGCAGGCGCTGTCCGAATACGTGCGCTGCCTGGCCTTGCCCGGCACGGCCCATGGCATCTGCGAGGACTACCGCGCCGCCGCCAGCATCGACCTGGAACACGACCGCGCAGACCGCAATGCAGGCCGCCAGCTGGCTGTGCCGCTGCTGGCGCTGTGGGGCGAGCAGGGCGTGGTGCACCAGTGCTTCAAGCCGCTGGCCGAGTGGCAGCGCGTGGCGACCGACGTGCGCGGCCATGCCTTGCCCTGCGGCCACTACATCGCCGAAGAGGCGCCCGATGCGCTGCTGGGCGCAGCACTGCCATTCCTTCTTGCTGGCCAATAAAGCAGCACACCCAACATCCACCACGATGACCATGACCACCCCCACCACGCTCTACCAGAAGCTGGTCGCATCGCACACCGTCGCCGTTCTGGACGAACAGAACGTGCTGCTGTTCTGCGACTTGCACCTGATGAACGAATACACCAGCCCCCAGGCGTTCGCTGGCCTGCACGAAGCCGGGCGCGGCGTGCCGGTGCCGGGGCAGAACGTGGCGGTGGTAAGCCACATCATCCCCACGCACCCCGTGCGCTGGCGCACCATCCAGGACCCGCCCTCGGCCCTGCAGGCCAGCAACCTCAAGGCCAACTGCGACCGCCACGAGATTCCGCTGTTCGACACCAACGACCCGCTGCAGGGCATTGAGCACGTGGTCGCGCCCGAGCACGGCATGGTGCGCCCCGGAATGGTCATCATCTGCGGCGACAGCCACACCACCACGTACGGCGCGCTGGGCGCTTTAGGCTTTGGCATCGGCACGTCCGAGGTGGAGCACGTGCTGGCCACGCAGACCCTGGTCTACCGCCGCGCTTTGGACATGCGCATCCGCGTGGACGGCACGCTGCCCATCGGCACCACGGCCAAGGACCTGATCCTTCTCATCATCAGCCGCATCGGCGCGCAGGGCGCGCGCGGGTACGTGGTCGAGTTCTGCGGAAGCGCCATCAGTGCCTTGTCGGTGGAGGCGCGCTTCACGCTGTGCAACATGGCGGTGGAAGCAGGTGCGCGCGGCGCACTGATCGCGCCCGACGCCACCGCCATCGACTACGTGCTGGCCAAGGCGCCCGACATCGCTGGAGAGGTTCGCGCCCGAGCGCTGGCCCACTGGGCCACGCTGCACAGCGACGAAGGCGCCGCGTTTGATGTGGAGCACGTGTTCGACGCGGCCGAGGTGGCTCCCTTCGTCACCTGGGGCACCAGCCCCGACCAGGCCATGGCCATCAACGCAACGGTGCCGCTGCCCGAGCACATGTCCGATGCCACCCAGCGCAGCAGCGCCGAGCAGGCCCTGCGCTACACCGCGCTGGCGGCAGGGCAGCCGCTGGCGGGCGTCCCGGTGCAGCATGTGTTCATCGGCTCTTGCACCAACGCCCGCATTGAGGACCTGCGCGAGGTGGACCGCGTCGTCGGCAGCCGCCGCGTGGCCCACGGCGTGCGCGCCATGGTCGTGCCCGGCTCGGGCGCCGTGAAGGCCCAGGCCGAGGCCGAGGGCATCGCCGAGCGCCTGGTGGCCGCGGGCTTCGAGTGGCGCCAGCCCGGCTGCTCCATGTGCCTCGCCATGAACGACGACGTGCTGGCCCCCGGGCAGCGCTGTGCCTCCACCACCAACCGCAATTTCGAAGGCCGCCAGGGCAGGGGAGCGATCACCCACCTGATGAGCCCGGCCATGGCGGCAGCCGCAGCTGTCACCGGCTGCATCACCGACGTGAGAAGCCTGGAGTCCGCTGCATGACCACCGATCCAAAAACCACCGATACCAGCGTCTTGCACGGCCGGGCTGCCGTGCTGCCAACACCCAACCTCGACACCGACCAGATCATGCCCAAGCAGTTCCTGCGCGGAATCGACAAGTCGGGCCTGGCACCCGGCCTGCTGTACGACCTGCGCTTTGACGGTGCGGGCCAGCCGCGCCCGGACTTCGTGCTCAACCAGCCGGCCTACCAAGGGGTGGATGTGCTGATTGCAGGCTCCAATTACGGCTGCGGCTCCAGCCGCGAGCATGCGGTGTGGGGCATGCAGCAGTACGGCTTCAAGGCGGTGGTGGCGTCGAGCTTTGGCGAAATTTTTTATTCCAACGCTCTCAACAACCGCCTGCTGCTGGCCATGGTGCCCGAGGCCGATGTACAGGCCTTCATGTCCGAGGCCGCGCAAGGGCCGGGCCCGCTGGCGCTCACCATCGACGTGCAGCAGCGCATGGTGCGCAGCGCCGGGCACAGCGCGCAGTTTGTGCTGTCAAACCGGCACCAGCGCATGTTTTTGCAGGGGCTGGACGTGATCGGGGCATCGCTGTCGTATGCCGATCAGATCCAGGCGTTTGCCCAGCGCCAATGGGCTGCCCAGCCCTGGGTGAAAGATGTGGCGCAACGCACCCGCAATCGCTTGTCCATCTGAAATATCGGGCCGAGCGCGGTGGTGCGTTTTATTGGGGTGAATCCAAGCCAAATAAGGCTCCGGCGCTTTCTGGGTAAGCGCTGATAGCTACTGTTTTTGTAGCTGTTGCGCCAGGCCGTCCGAAGTTTTTCGCGCGGCGTACAGCAGCGCGGCTGTCCACACCGCGCACATCGCCACCAGCGCGCACAGGTAGGGCAGGGCGGCAGACAGTGGCGCGCCCAGCTGGTTCAGCCGCAGCGATGCCTGCACGCCCGAGGTGCTGGGCAGCAGCCAGCGCAGCCACTGCAGCGGCTCGGGCAACGCCTCCACCGGCCACGAGAACCCTGCGACGAACGCGATGGGCAGGGTGGTGAACAGCAGCACCTGCAAAGCCCGCTCCCGATTGCCAAACCACAGCCCCAGCAACGCGCCCAGCGAAGCGATGGCCGGTATGTAGCACGCCAGCAGCGCCAGTGCGCCCAGCGGGTTGCCGCCGCGCGGGTAGTCGTGCAGCACAAAGATCCAGCCGAAATAGAACAAGCCGCTGGCCCAGCCCAGCGTGCTCAACGCCAGCAGGCGGCCCAGCCACGTGGTGGCGTTGGCGCGATGCTGCCCGCTTTCCACCCAGGTGCCAACCAGCAATGCCGCGCCCATCAGCAGCGTCTGCTGCAGGATGAGCAGCGCCACGGCAGGCACCACAAAGCTGCCGTAGCCCTCGGTGGGGTTGAACAGCGCCACCATCTGCAACTGCACGGGTGCGCGGCTGGCGCGCGCCTGCTGCGCGCTCTGGCCGCTGGCCTGCAGCTTGCGGATTTCCACGCCCGCCGACACGGTGCCCACGGCTTCTGCAAAGCCGTATTGCACCGCCTTGTTTAGCAGGGCGTACGCACCGTTGGCTTCGATGCTGACCACGGCGTTTTCGCCGCGCACCACGTTGCGCTTGAGGTGGGCAGGAATGAGGGCATAGCCTTCGATCTCGCCGCGCCACAGCGCCTCCTGCGCTTCGCGCTCGCTGCCGGTCACCAGGCGCACTTCGATGCGCGGGTCGGCGTCGGCAAAGCGGGTGATCTGGCGCGAGAGGCTGGTGCGGTCCATGTCGACCACCGCCACGGGCACGCGGGTGAGCACCTCGTCGGCATAGAACCAAGGGTAGAAGAAGCCGTAGAGGATGGGCGCGCCGATCAGCAGCAACAGCACGCCCTTGTCGCGCACGACTACGGCCAGCGCGTGTAGCCAGGCCTGCAGCAGGCCCTGGTTTGGCGGGGCCAATGCTGGAATGGGTTTGATGGGTGTGTTCATCAACGGCCTCCCCACGTTTCAGGGCGCTTGTGGGCCAGGGTGAGCGCAGCGGCGCCCAGGAGCCACAGTACGCCGGTGGCCAGCAGCAGCGCCACCATGGTCGAGACGCTGGTGGCCAGCGGCGCGCCCATTTGCAACTGCTCGATTTGCAGGCGGATGTAGTGCGTGAACGGCATGGCTTCGGCCCAGGCGCGGGCGCTGGCGGGCATGCCGGCCAGTGGAAACGCCACGCCGCTGAACGCAAACGCGGGCGCCGCAAAGAAGCCCGCGCCTGAAAGGGCTGTGCGCAGCGAGCGCGTGACGGCGGCCAGCGCCGCACCTGCGGTGATGGACACCGCCATCAGCAGCGCCAATGCTGCAGCCACCCACTGGAGGTTGCCCGGCGGGTGCCAGTCCCGGCCCCAGGTGATGCCCACCAGCGCCAGCAGGCCTGTGAGGGTGAGCGTGGCCCACGGCAGCGCCAGCTTGCCCAACAGTGCGCCTGCGGTGGCGGTGAACCGGCCAGTGCCCAGCCATTGCCCCAGCGTGCGGTCGCGCAGTTCGCGGCCCACGGTCCACGCTCCGGCCGTCATGGCCAGGATGTGCAGCAGCGCCGGGATCAGCGCGGCACCCAGGAACTGCTCGTAGTTGCCCGACACATTGAACAGGCCCACCATCTGCGTGTGGATGGGCTCCATGCTCACGCGCACGGCACGCGCGTTTTCACCGCGCTTGTTGCGCGCCGCCATCTCGATGCCGGCAGACAGCGTGCCCACGGCGGCGCGCACGTCGCGCTGCAGCAGGCCGGAATGGGTCGACATCTGCGCGTTGTGCAGCAGCGTGACCTGTGCGGCGCGGCCTTCTTTCACCGTGCGTGCAAAGTCGCGCGGAATAGCGACGACGGCATAGACATCAACAGCCCGCAGCGCGCGCTCGGCCTCGGCCATGTTGCTGAAGTGCTGCGTCACCTGCACGCCCGGCGTTGCATCGAGCATGCGCACCAGTTGGCGCGACAGGCTGGAGTGGTCGTCGTCCACCACGCCCACGGCCAGGTGGCGCGGCAGGCCGGCCGAGAAGATCCACCACAGCAGCGCCACGCCCAGCAGCGGCACCCAGGTGACCATGGCCAGGTCCCACGGGTCGGCTGCCAGGCGGCGCGCTTCGCGGCGGAAGCTGTTGACTATTGAATTCATAGCTGCTCGCGCTGATGGATAAAGCGCTGGGGGCTTATTTGATTCAGATTCCTTGCTGAACAAGCACCGTCATGCCGGGGCGTGCGCCTTCGATGGGCGCGGCCGGGCGCGCGCGCACCTCGAAGGTCCGCGCGTCAAACCCCTGGCCCGCACGCGTGGCGCGCCAGGTGGCGAAGTCGGGCAGGGGCGCCAGGTGGTAGACCTTGAACTTCACGGCCTTCCCGCCGTTCTTGCCGCCCAGTGCTGGCAGCGTGGCTTCGAACTCGCTGCCAATGGCAAAGCGCTGCAGGCGGTCTTCGCGCACGTTCAGCACCACCCATTGGTCCTTGAGGTCCACCACCGTGACCACTGCCACGCCCTGGGGTGACAGCTCGCCGGTGCGCGCCAGCACCTTGGCCACCTCGCCCGCCACGGGGCTCTTCAGTTCCGTTTCGGCTTGCGCGGCCTGCACCTCGGCCACCACGCCCGCCACCTGCCGGGCCTGGGCGCTGGCTGCGGCGCGGTCTTCGGTGCGTGCGCCCGAGCGGGCTAGGTCGTACTGGGCCTTGGCGGCCAGGGCCTGGTCGCGCGATGCCTTGTAGTTGGCCTCAGCCTCGTCGCGCTTTTGCGCGGCCACCAGGCCTTCGCGTGCCAGGCCGTCCACACGCTTGAACGAGCTTTCTGCCAAGTCGGCAGCCGCTACGGCGCGTTGCCAGTTCAGTCGCGCCATTTCCACCTCTTGCGGGCGGGCGCCATGCTCGGCCTTGGACGCCACGGCCTGCGCGGCTTCCTGGGCTGCAGTGGCCTGGGCGAGCTTGGCCTGCACCTCGGGGCTGTCCATGCGGATCAGCGGCGTGCCCACGGCGATCTGGTCCCCTTCCTTCACCAAAATCTGCGCGATGCGCGCGGTCACCTTGGGAGCGATGTCGGCTTCCTGCGCCTCGATCTGGCCTTGGAACACTTCGGGTGCAGGCTGTGAGGCCTTCCAAAGGCCAAATCCCACAAAGCCTGCTACGGCGATGAAGGCCGCAGTGCCGATGACGGCGGCTTTTTTGCTGTTGTTTTTGTTCGTGCTCATCGTGTTCACTCCACTTTCAGCGCATCGGCGCGCGCCATGTATTTGCCAAAGTCTTCCGACAGGCCGCAGGCCTCCAGCAGGTCGGCCAGGGCCCTCACGTAGTCGTGTGCGGCCTGCGCGCGTTCGGTCTGGGCCTTGGCCTGGTTCACCTGCGCGTCGATGAGGTCGAGCGTGGTGCTGGTGCCTGCCTTCAGGCCCGCTTCGCGCAGGCGCAGCACTTCGCTGGCCAGTTCCAGCCCTGGCTGCATCGCCACGAAGGCGCGGCGCGCCTGCTCCAGGGCCAGCCAGCGTTTTTCCACCAGCAGGGCAATGTCGTTCTGCGCCTGGGCACCAGTGCGTTCGGCCTGCTCGATCTGGCGGTTGGACGATTCGGCCAGCGCGTTGCGGTCGATGGAATCCCACAGTGTCCAGCGCACGCGCACACCCGCCACCCAGTCGGCCTCCTTGCCGGTCTTGAGCTGGCGCTGCCCGAACGCGAAGACCTGGGGCTTGCGCAAGGCCTCCTGCGCCGCATGCAGTTGCGTGGCCTGCTCCTTCTTGGCAGCCACTTTTTCCAGTCCGGGGTGGCGCGCCAGAGCGGTGTCGATGAAGTGGGGCAGGGGCTCCACGGGCTGCGCCAGCACGAAGAGTGGGCTGGTGGGCGTGGCGGGCTCTTGCACCTTCAGAGTGCGGCTCAGGGCCGTGGCGGCCAGGTCGGCATCGTCGCGTGCCTTGCGGGCGTTGCGGCGGGCCTCTTCCAGCGCAGACCGCGCTTGCAGGCGTTCCACGCGGGCTATCACGCCGGCGTCCAGCATCTTCTGCGCGGCTGCGTCGTGTTGCTCAATGGTGGCCAGGGCGGCCTCGCGCAGCACGGCAGCGCGCTCGGCCAGCTGCGCGCCGAAGTAGCGCTGCACCAGCATGGTGGTGGCCTCGTGCCCGGTTTTAGTGGCGTCGGCTTCGGCCTCGTGCGTCTGAGCCTCCAGCAAACCGCGCGCGGCATTGCTGGCGCCGCCCATGTAGATCGGCCAGATGGCAGAGACGGAGGCAGTGGTGTCGCTCTTGCTGCGGTTGAGCGTGTAGCTCGACGGCAGGTGTGGCAGTTGCGCGATGGGGCCTGCCAGTTGCGGCGGCAGCTGCGACAGCACGCCGGGCAGGGCGCGGTTGAGTGGGTTCAGGTCCACATCCAGATTGGCGTTGTAGCGGTAGGCCGCGCCGGTGAGATTGACCACGGGTCCGCCCAGGCGCTGCATGGCGGCGCGGCGCAGTTGGGCGCTCTCCACCGCGCTGCGCGATGCGGCAAGCTGGTCAGAGCGCGCCTGCAACTGCTGCAGCGCTGCATCGAAGGACACAGGCGCAGCCTGCGCAGGCAGTGCCGTTGCGCCCAGCGCACCCAAGAGCGCCAGCGCCCAGGATGCGGTTTTGAAGAGGCCCGGCAAGGCTTCGCCCGCCCTGTGCGCGTGACGGGGCAATTGGTGGGGTTTCATGGTGTCAAAAGTCCGTTGGTTTCAGCGGGCACCTACGGGGGTGTAGGCATCGCGGTGGTCTGCCAACCAGCGTTCAGACAGGTCGGTGCCGTGCTGGCTGGGGTGGAAGTCGCGGCGCAGGTATGCGCGCCAGGGGCGCCAGGTCTCGCGCACCAGCCCGCCCCGGCCAAACAGCGTGCGGGCAGCGCTGGTCCAGGTGCTCCATTTCCAAAGTGCGCCGTCGTGGCGCAGGTTGTTCACCGTCTGGCGCAGCACATCGCCCAAAAAGACGATGGTGATGCGGCGGAACCAGGTGATGCGCCACGCGTGGTTGCCGCCCAGTGCCTGGTACAGGTCGAACGCGGTGTTCTTGTGCTCGGACTCTTCGGCGCAATGCCACTGCCACATCGTGGCCAGGCGGGGCTCTGCGCCGTGCAGCACCTCGGGGTGGGCCAACAGCCATTCGGCCAGCAGGGCGGTGAAGTGCTCGTTGGCGGCGGTCACAGCCAGCGGGTGGCGTGGGTCGGCATCGGTAAACAACTTCATGCGCTCTTGCGCGCGGGGTGCCCAGGTGTTGGTCAGCCCCTGCTTTTCCAGGTGGCCGTTGAAGAGCGCGTGGATGCGGCGGTGTGTGGCCTCTTGTCCGATGAAGCCGCGCACCTCGTCCGCAAACTGCGCCTGCCTCTCGGGTGGCAGTGCCTTGTGGCCATCGCGCACCGAATCGATGAAAAACTGCTCGCCCACCGGAAAGCTCATCGACAGCGCGTTGAAGAGCGCTGTGCGGAACGCGTCGCCGCCACACCATCGGCGCGCAAACGGCGTTTCCAGGTCTATCAGCAGGCGACGGACGACAAGCTCGGTCATGGGCGATTCCTGTGCAAGCAAGAGGAAAAATGCATTGGTACTGGTTGGTACCGATTGGGTGGCATGATGCAGATCAAATGTGGTACTGTCAAGTACCTGACCTCGAAATCGCCCGATTTGCCTTGCCATGCCCGCAGCCGCCGAGACCTTCGCCCCCAGTACCGAACACCGCGCCCGCCTGTTGGAAGGCATGGCCCGCGCGGTGGCCGCCAAGGGTTATGCCGACACCACCATCGCTGACATCGTGCGCGAGGCCAGCGTGTCGCGCCGCACCTTTTATGAAAACTTCGCCGACAAGGCCGAATGCCTGATCGCGCTGTACGAGTTCGCCAGCGGCAACGCCATCGCCGTGCTGCGCAGCGCGATCGACCCGCACAGCGACTGGCAGGCGCAGGTGGAACAGGCCATGGGCGCCTACCTGGGTGTGCTGGCGCGCAACCCCGTGCTGCTGCGCACGCTGTTCATCGACATTCTGGGCTTGGGCACCCCGGGCTTGGCTGCGCGGCGCCGCGCCAACCAGCACCTGGCCGACCTCATGCTGGATGTCGTCAACAACCGCCCCGGCGAGCGCCTGCGCAAGACCCCGTTGCAGCCCACCATGGCGATGGCTGTGGTGGGCGGCATCAACGAGATGGTGTTGCAGGCCATCGAGCAGGAGCGCGCAGGCGAGCTGCAGATGCTGGTGGAGCCCGCCAGTGCCCTGCTGCGGGCGGCGATTTCGGCGGAGTTTTGAGCGCGCGAGGGCGTTTTTCGCCCTAGCCTTTGCGCCGCCTGCGCTGCAGATGGGCCACCAGTGCAGCACCCAGGGAGCACACGGCCAAATACACAAGCGCCACAAAAAGGTACACCTCCACGATGGTTCCGTCGCGCTGCGCCACCTTGGTGGCCGCGCCCAGAAAATCGTTGAGGCTGATCACGTAGACCAGGGAGGTGTCCATCAGCAAGCCGATGGACTGGCTGACCAGCGACGGCATCATGTTGCGAAAGGCCTGCGGCAGCACGATGAGCCGCAAGGCGGTGAACTGGCCCATGCCCAGCGCGGTGGCGGCCTGCATCTGACCCTTGGGCACGCTACCCAGACCACCGCGGATGATTTCGCCGAAGTAGGCAGCCTCCGCCAGCACGAACGCCGTGAGCGCTGCATACACTGGCCCTACGTCCAGGTTGGGGTTGCCCGTCACGGTGCGCAGTACATACGGCACCAGAAAGTACACCCAGAAGATCGTCAGGATCAGCGGAATGGAGCGGAACACGTCCGTGTAGGCTCTGGCCAGCGCCGCCAGCCACGGCGGCCCGAACAGCCGTGCAATGGCCAGCCCCGTGCCCAGCAAAATACCCAGAAGCATGCCCACGGCCGTGAGCATGGCGGTGGTGTACATGCCATCGATCAGATAGGGCCAGGCGCGGTCCAGCGCGTTCCAGTTGAAGTGCTCCATGGTTCAGGCCCCGCCCATCCCGGGCACCCGCAGGCGGCGTTCCACAGTGCGCATGAACATCACCACACACCAGGTGATGGCCATGTAGATCAACGTGGCGGCGATGAAAGCCTCGAAGGGCTGGGCGCTGAATTCGCTGAACTGGCGTGAGCGGCCCGTCAGCTCCAGCAGGCCGATGGTCAGCGCCACGGCGGAGTTCTTGAACACGTTCATGAAGTCCGACGTGAGCGGCGCCACCACAATGCGCAGGCCTTGCGGAAGAATGATGAGCCGGTACGCGTCCACCATGCCAAAGCCCATCGCCTTGGCGGCCTGCTTCTGGCCCTGGGGCACGGCCTCGATGCCTGCGCGCACCAGTTCGGCTGCCTTGGCGGCGGTGAACACCGTCAGTGCCAGCAGCATGGTGAGGAATTGGCTGAGCGTGGGCGGCGCCTGCTTGATGGCCATGCCCAGTGCCTCGGGCAGCAATTCCGGCACCACGTAGAACCACAGGAACACCTGCACCAGCAGTGGCACGTTGCGAAAGCAATGCACAAACACCGCAGCAGGCCAGCGCAGCCAACGCTGCGGAAGCGTGCGGGCGATGCCGATCAGCAGCGCCAGCCCCAGTGCGAGCACCCATGACAGCAGGGACAACAGCAGCGTCCATCCCAGTCCGATCGCGAGCAGGTGCCAGTAGACACCTTCGCCCGTGACGGACTGTTTGAAGTAGACGAGGAAGTCCCAGCTGTAGTTCACGGGTTACAACGCCTTGTCGGAAGGGTTCTTGTACAGCTCTTCGATGGCCGGCTGCATGGGCATCTGCATGTTGAAGCCATTGCGCACGTTCAGCGGCTTGGTGAAGTACTTGTCGTACAGCGCGTGCATTTCGCCGTTCTTCATCATGCCCACAATCACATCGTCCACCAGCTTCTTGAATTGCGCGTCGCCCTTGCGCAGCATGCATCCGTAGGCTTCGCGCTCCAGCGGCTCGCCAACGACCTTCCAGCGCGACGGGTTGCGTGCCCGCGCTGCGCTGGAAAAGAGGCCGGTATCGTCTGCCACAAAGGCCTCTGCGCGGCCGGATTCGACGCTCATCGAGCCCTCGTTGATGTCTGGCGCCATGATGATGTTGATGCCCAGCTTTTCCCGCTCGTTGAGCTGGCGCAACAGCCGCTCGGTGGTGGTGCCGGCGCCCACCACCACGTTCTTGCCCGCCAGGCCCTTCCAGTCGCTGATGGGTGAATCGGCCCGTGCCATGATGCGCGCGCCCACCGCAAAGTAGGTCACTGAAAAGTTCACCTGGTTCTCGCGCTCCAGGTTGTGCGTGGTGGAGCTGCATTCCAGGTCCACTGTCTGGTTGGCGACCAGGGGGATGCGCGTCTGGGGCGTCACTTCCATGTTGCGGATGCGCAGATCGTTGCGCCCTGTGGCCTGCTTGGCTTTGTCGGCCACCTTGAGGGCGATCTCCCACGCGAAACCTGCCTGTTTGTTGCTGTCGTCCAGGTAATTGAACGGGACCGAGGCGCCCCGCGTCGCCAGCGTGATTTGACCCGTGTCCTGAATCTTCTTGAGCGTGCCCGTCAACTCCTGCGCCTGCACGCCGCCCATGAGTGCCAGCAGCGCCGCGCCTGCAACCACGTTACGAAAGACCACCTTAGCTGTTGTCATATCGACCTCCTCGTTTTGAGAACCACACACCACAGGAAGGGCAAGGCGAGTGCAGGCGCCATACCCGAAAGAAATCAATGCGCAAGCACAAGCCTCTGCTTAAGTCAGGCTGGCGCTGAAACGCTCCAGCGCATTGGCAAGGTCACTGCGGATGCTCTCCACCGGCTCCAGCCCCACTGAGATACGGATCAGTGGCTGGCGCACGAGCGGGAAAGCCCGGCTGTCCTGCACCTCCGCCGGGTAGTAGGCGATCAGGCTGTGCACGCTGCCCCAGCTGGCGCCAATCGAAAAGGTGTTCAGTCCTGTGAACAGTGCTCTGTAAGCAGCGAGCGGCGCGGGCTGCAGCGCCACCGAGAAAACACCACCGCTGCCGCTGAACTGCTGACGCCACAGTGCATGGGAAGGCGAGGACTCCAGCGCGGGGTGAAGAACTTGCTGCACCTGCTCGCGCGTCTCCAGCCAGCGGGCAATATCGAGCGCAGCGGCGGACTGGTGTGCCATGCGCACTGAGAGCGTTTCCAGGCCACGTTGCACCAGAAAACAGTCGTCGGCGCTGCTGGCCAGACCCATGTACGACTGCAGATGCCGCACGCGTTTGTACAGCTCCCGGTCGCGGGTGCTGATGGAGCCCATCAGCAGGTCCGAATGCCCACCCATGTATTTGGTGCAGGCATGGATGCACAGGTCCACGCCCAAGGTCAGCGGCTGGGAATACAGCGGGCTGCTCCAGGTGTTGTCGATGGCCGTAAGCACGCCGCGTTGCTTGGCCTCGCTGACCAGTGCCGCAACGTCCTGCACTTCCATCGTGATGCTGCCAGGCGACTCCAGCCACAGCAGCCGTGTGTTCGGCCGCATCAGATTTGCAATGCCTGCGCCGTCGATGCGCGGGTCATAGCGCTCCACCGTCACACCCAACTGCGCCATCTGCTCCATCGCAAAGGTCTGTGCGGGGCCATAAGACGCATCTGAGATGAGCAGGTGGTCGCCTGCTTTGAGCAGGGTCATCATCACCAGCGCAATCGCTGCCTGGCCTGAGGGCACCACCACACAGTGCGCGCCGTGGTCCAGTTGGGCAATCCGTGCCTCCAGATCGCGGTGCGAAGGCGTGCCTGTGGTGCCGTAGCTGAAGCCATCCGGCAAGCGGCTGCCCCGGGTGATGAAATCGTCGAGTGAGTCGAACTTCACCGTGGAGGCGCGTTGCACGGCGGGTACGAGGCTGGAGAAAGCTTGCGTCATTTTTATACCTGAGGTTCGGTGAATTGCCCTGAATTCACACGGATGTCATAGGCATTCAGTCTAGGCCGCGGGGTCCGCAGTGCACGCACGACAATCTTTGATGCTATAAATCGCCGTTATATGTTGATGCGCGAGATCGAGATCTTCCGAACCGTTATGCAAAGCGGCTCGGCCAGCAAGGCGGCACGCCTGCTGCACATCACGCAACCCGCCGTCAGCCAATCGCTTCGGCGGTTGGAGGAGTACGCGGGAATTCCGCTGTTCCAGCGCCTGCGCGGCAAGCTTTACCCCACGCAAGAGGCGGCCGCGCTGCTCAATGAGGTCAATCGCTGCTTTGTGGGGCTGGACGCCATCGAGCACCGGTTGCGCAGCCTGCGGCAGTTCGGCGTGGGCCGCATCCGCATCGCCAGCCTGCCAGGACTGGGCATCGGATTTTTGCCGCGCGTGCTCAAGACGATGGACTTGAGCGAGCGCAAGATGACGGTGTCGCTGCAGATCGTGGGCTCGCGCCAGGTGCGCGAGAGACTGATATCCGCCGAGTCCGACATCGGCCTCATGGCCGACGAGGTCACGCTGGCGGGGCTGGAGCACTCCACCTTTGCGCGCTACGAAGGGGTGGTGGCGTTGCCGGTGGGGCATCCGCTGGCGGGCAAGGCCACCATCCACCCCAAGGACTTGGCGCGCTATCCACTGATTGCCCTTAACCCCGAAGACGCCGCCAGCCAGCGGCTTGACGCCATCTTCCAGGCCCATGGCGTGCGGCCCGAGATCGTGGTGGAGACGCCTTACACCATCTCGATTTGTGAAATGGTGCGGCAGGGCCTGGGCGTAGGCATCGTCAACGCCGTCACGGCCTACGACTACCTGGGCCGCGACGTGGTGTTACGGCGCTTTTCGGAGCGGCTGGAATACCACTGCATTCTGGCCATGCCTTCAGGTCAGCCGCTCACCAGTTTCGCGCAACAGCTGCTGTCGGCAATGCGCGTGAGACTGGAGGCGGACTTGGACGAGCTGAGGGCCGCGCTGGACTAGGAGTTGCTGCTCAGAAGCCCAGAGGCCCCGGGGCACCTCTCCTGCCTGTTGCCGCGCCGCTATGGCTGGAAGCGGAAGACCCGGACCGCTGAGTTGAATGAGGGCGGCGTTCTGAGGCGATGCCTCTACTGAACCACCCGTTGTTCGCGCAGGCGGGTGATCTGATCGGGGGCATACCCCAGCACGCCGGTCAGCACTGCGTCGGTATCCCGTCCCAATGTCGGGGGCGCTTTGAACTGGGGCGTGCCAGTGTCAGAGAACTTCATCGGAATGCCCGGCATGCCAACCTGCTCTCCGTTGGGAAGCGGCACGCTCACCACCATATCGCGCGCCAGCACCTGCGGGTCAGACAACGCCTGCGCAAAGTCATTGACCGGGCCACATGGAATGCGTGCCGCACGCAGCTTTTCAAGCCAGTAGGCGCAGCTGTGTTGCGACAGCTCTTCATTGATAACGCACTCGATAAGAGCGCGGTCGGCATAGCGCGCGGGTTGCTGCAAGTATTGCGGCTTGCGCAGTTCTGGCCGGTCGACCACGGTCAGAAAGCGCTCGAAGAACGCATCGCCAATGCAGGCGATGATGATGTGCCCGTCGCTGGTGGTGTAGGTGTTGTAGGGCACGTGCACGAAGTGCGAGTTGCCGATGCGTTCTGGCACGTGGCCAGACATCAGGTGCATCGTGGCCATGTAGGTCAGCAGTGAAATCTGCACATCGAGCATGGACACATCCACATGCTGGCCGCGTCCTGTCACATGCCGGGCCTGCAGCGCAGCCAGCACACCCATCGCACCGAAGATGCCGCCGCCCAGGTCGCCGATGGGAATGCCAGCGCGCACGGGCGCATGCTCGCCCATGCCCGTGATGCTCATGCCACCGCCCATGCCTTGCACCACCTGATCGAACGCGGGGCGCTGGGTGTCGGGGCCTGTTTCGCCAAAACCCGTTACAGAGCACGTGATGATGCGCGGATTGATGGCGCTGAGCGTTGCATGGTCGATGCAAAGGCGCTGGGTCACACCCACGCCGAAGTTGTCGAACACGATGTCGGCCTTGCGCACCAGGTCGTAGAAAACCGCGCGGCCGTCGTCCGATTTGAGGTCGATGCAGACGCTTTGCTTGCTGCGGTTGAGCGTCATGAAATAGGCGCCCATGCCGTCGCGCGCATAGTGGGGGTCGCCGCTCAGCAGCTCGCGCGTGCCTTCGCCGCGGCCGGGTGGCTCGATCTTGATGGTGGTGGCCCCCAGGTCGGTCAGGGTCATGGTGCCGTAGGGGCCCGACAGCATATGGGTCAGGTCCAGTACCGTGATGCCTTGCAATGGTTGCATGTTGATTGCTCCCGCCTCAGATCTTGTGGCGCTCGATGAGCTGTTTGGCAATCACCTGGCGCAGGATCTCATTGCTGCCTTCGCCAATGACCATCAGCATGCAGTCGCGGTAGAAGCGCTCGATTTCGTATTCGACCGAATAGCTGTAGCCGCCGAAGATGCGCATGGCCTCCTGTGCGCAGTGCACCCCGGCCTCCGAACCTGCGAGCTTCGCGATGGCGGCCTCCAGGTCGCAGCGCTCCCCGCGGTCGTATTTGCGCGCTGCGGCCTCGATAAGGTGCTTGGCGCTCTCCACCTGCGTCACCATCTCCGCGAGCTTGAGCTGGATGGCCTGGTGTTGGGCAATGGGCTTGCCAAAGGTGCTGCGCTCCTGGGCGGAGCGCAGCGACATCTTCAGCGCGCCTTCGGCAATGCCCGCGCCGCGTGCGGCCACGTTGATGCGACCCAGCTCCAGCCCGCCGGCGGTCTGGGCAAAGCCGCGGCCCTCTTCGCCGCCCAGCAGGTTCTCCACGGGCACCTTGTAGTTGTCGAAGTTCAGTTCGCAGGTGTCGATGGCGCGGTAGCCCATCTTTTTGAGCTTTCCGACGACGTTGTAGCCTTCGCCGCGTTCGGCGATCAGCATGCTCATGCCCTTGTGGCGCGGCTCGGCCTGCGGATCGGTCTTGACCAACAGCAGCGTGAAGTTGCCGTGCATGCTGTTGGTGATCCAGGTCTTGTTGCCATTGACCACATAGTGATCGCCCTCCTTGCGCGCGGTGGTGCGTATGGCCTGCAGGTCTGACCCTGCGTTGGGCTCTGTCAACCCCAGGCTTCCGCGAAAGTCGCCCGTTGCCATCATCGGCAGGTATTTTTCCTTTTGCGCGTCGGTGCCACTGCGTTCGATGGCAGACGCCACGATGAGATGCGAGTTGAAGATGCCCGAAGGCGCCATCCACACCGATGCGACCTTCACCACGATCTGCGCATAGGTCCAGGCCGACATTCCGAGGCCGCCGTATTCTTCGCCGATGGTGGCGCCAAAGAGGCCCAACTCCTTCATCTGCTCGACAATGTCGTGCGGGTACTCGTCGGCCAGGTCATATTTGCGCGCCACAGGCCGCAATTCTTTTTCGACCCAGCTCTCCACCGCATCCACGAAGGCTTGCTGGTCGTCGTTCATGTTGGTTGGCTGCTTTTGCATGGCTTGCTGTCTCCGCCGCTATCAGTAGTTGATCTTGTCTTCCACGCTGTGGCCGCGTTTGGCAATGAGCATGGTGCGGTTGAAGGTGCCAACCACTTTTCCGTCCTGGTTCAGGCCGGTGGTCTTGATGGTCACCAGTCCCGCACCCGGACGCGATTTCGATTCGCGTTTTTCCAGCACCTCGGACTCTGAATACAGCGTGTCGCCGGCAAAGAGCGGGTAGGTCAGCTTGATGTCGGTCCAGCCCAGGTTGGCGATCGCTTTCTGGCTGGTGTCTGTCACGCTCATGCCTACCATGAGTGCCACAGTGAACGGGCTGGCGATCAGCGGGCGCTTGAATTCGCTGGCCTTGGCGTACTCGGCGTCAAAGTGCAGCGGGTGGGTGTTCATGGTGAGCAGCGTGAACCAGGTGTTCTCGGTCTCCGTCACCGTGCGGCCCGGGCGGTGCTCATAGGTGTCTCCAACCTGAAAGTCTTCGTAGTAACGGCCGAAGCTCTCGCGGTAGCGGTTTTCGCCAACTTTCTTGATGTTCTGGACCATGGGATGTCTCCTTTGAGTGGGGTATGAAAAGGAATCGAAATCGGAAATGGCTGAGCGCGCCGTTCACTGGCTTCGCGCGGCGTTGGCGACGATGCGGCGCGCCTTGCGTACGAGTGGCGCATCCACCATCCGGCCCTGGTACAGGAAAGCCCCGCTGTCCTCGCCGTCGGGCACGGCTTGAACCAGCAACTGCGCCCATTCCAGCTCGGCCGCTGTGGGCGCGTGGGCGGCGTGGATGAGGGCCAGTTGTTGCGGATGAATGGCCGTTTTGCAATCGAATCCCAGGCCCAGCACCCGCCGCGTCTCTTCGCTCAGGCCTTCAGGGTTGGCGAGGTCGACATGGGGCACGTCCCAGGCCTGCAGGCCGTGGGCGCGGGCGGTATTGACCAGGCGACCGCGTGCGTGCAATAAGCCATCCCAGGCGAACTGGGCTCCCAGCTCAGCGGCAAGGTCTGCGCCACCCAGCATCAGGGCGCGCAACTTGCCGCCTGCGCGGGCGATGTTTGGCAATTGCTCGATGCCGCGTGGCGTTTCCAGCAGGGCGGCCACCGCGCCAAAGTGGTTGCCTGCCCAGGCTTGCAGGCATTGGATGTCTCCGGCGTCTTCTACTTTGGGGAGCAACAGCCAGTCCACCTGCACTTGCGCCGCCATCAGCGCGGCAATGTCTTGAAACCCCGCGGGGCTGCGCAGAGGATTGATGCGCAGTGCCACGGGCGTGTTGCCGGGGTGCGCACCCAGCCACGCCAGCACCTCGCTGCGGGCCTGGGTTTTGCGCTCGGGGTGCACCGCGTCCTCTAGATCCACACACACAAGGTCAGCGCCACTGGCCATGGCCTTGGCAAACCGCTCGGGCTTTTCGCCCGATACAAAGAGCATGGAACGCGGAACAGGGTGTTGTTTAAACATGCGGACAATATAAAATTAAATGTCCGCACATTATTGTGCTGTGCTCCGGATAAGTCAAACAATTGCGGCAGAATGCCCGGCATGACTTCCACCGCATCCCGCTCTCCATCCCCGACGCCCGCCAGCAAGAACGACGACGGCCAGCCCCGCTATCTCCAGGTAGCGCAGGAGCTGCGCCGTTCGATTTCCAATGGCACTTATCCGGTGGGCGCCCACCTGCCCACGGAGCACCAGTTGTGCGAGCAATTTCAGATCAGCCGCTTCACTGCGCGCGAGGCGGTGCGCATCCTGTCGGATGCGGGCCTGGTGACCCGCCGACAGCGTGTAGGCACGGTGGTCACGTCCACCACCGATGCCGCGCGCTACACCCAGGATGTCGCCACGGTTCAGGAGCTTCTTCAATACGCGCAGGACACCGAGCTTCGGCTCGTGTACATCGGCAAGCTCGCCCTGGGCAAAGCGCAGGCGCAGGAATTTGGCGTGCCTGCAGGGGAGGAATGGATCTATGGCATGGGCGTGCGCGTGGCCGGCACGACGGCCGAACTGGCGTCAGGCGAGGCGCGGCCCATTTGCGTAACGCGGCTTTATCTGAACCCTGTGCTGGCGGGTATCGAGACGCGGCTGAGGGGGCGCCGCGGCGCGGTGCACGCAATGATCGAAGCCGACTACGGACGCACCATCGTGCGGGTGGAGCAAGAGCTGCAGGGGGTGCTGCTGGACGGCGATGATGCCGCCAACCTGGGCGCCCAGCCGGGTGCTGCGGGCCTGCGCATTGTGCGCCGCTACTACAGCGACAGCGGGGAGCTGCTGGAGGCGGCGGACAACATTCACCCGAGCGACCGCTTCACGTACAGAATGCAAATGCGCAAATGAAGCTCTCCACGGGTTTACCCCAGGCGCACTTTATTGACAGGACAAATCATCGATTCATACAATGACTTGTCCCTACAAATAAAGGAGCCAAACCATGCGCACCCGGTCTTTTCTTTCTGTATCCGCACTGGCCGTCCTGGCCAGCTTCGCGCTGCCATCCCTGGCCAGCGACGATTTCCCCACCAAGCCCGTCCGCATCGTGGTGGGTTTTCCAGCGGGGCAGGGCACAGACACGATTGCGCGGGCAGTGGCGCCCAAACTGCAGGCTGAATTGGGCCAGGCCTTCATCGTGGACAACCGCGCCGGTGCA
>JBCNOJ010000209.1:0-8440 GCA_039593925.1 Acidovorax sp. | reverse complement strand
GACCACCACGGGCTTAACGGGGGTCTTGGTGGCGGGCTTCTTGGCGGCTACTGCGCCCGGGGTCTTGCTGGCTGGCTTGGCGGCAGACTTTGCAGGTGCAGCCTTGGCCGCAGTTTTTGCTGCAGGCTTCGGTGCTGTTTTGGCTGCAGTCTTCGCAGCGGTCTTGGCGACCGCCTTGACGGTGGCCTTGCCAGAACGGGCGGCCACGGTGGAGGTGGCGGCCTTCTTGGCGGGCGCCTTGCCTGCGGCCTTGGCAGCCTTCTGGGCCGACTTCTTCTCGGCCAGTTCGGTGGCGGCGCTGGACTGGGGCTTGGCGGCGCCCAGCTTGAGGCGCACGGGGGTGTCGCCCCACAGCTCTTCCAGACGGTAGTACTGGCGGATGGCGGGCTGCATGATGTGCGCCACGGCCGCGCCGCAGTCCACGATGATCCATTCGCCGTTGTCCTCGCCTTCGATGCGGGGCTTGCTGAAACCTGCTTCCTTCACCGCATCGCGCACGCTGGCAGCCAGGGCCTTGGTCTGGCGGTTGGAGGTGCCCGATGCCACGATCACCCGTTCAAACAGCGGCGAGAGATGCTCGGTGTTGAAGACCTGGATGTCTTGCGCCTTGACGTCTTCCAGGCCATCAACGATGGCGCGCTGGAGTTTGGTGACGTCTTTTTTGGCGGCGGTTTCCGATTTGGTGGAGGTGGTCATCAGGCGGTGATTAGAAAGGGAATGAAATCAATATAGCGTGCAACGCAGCGCACAGCCAGCGGGCTGAGCCTTGGGTGTTGCGCGGGTGTTGTGCTGGGGCGCTGCAGCAGTGTGAGGTGTTTTTTGCCTCTTGCGCTCATGTGAAAAGCGCGGGCAGCTATTGAAATTATAGCTTTTGCGCTTTTCAAGGCTTTCAGGACGCAGGGACAGCGCCCTCCGCAAGCCAGTCGCGCCGCACCAAAAAACGCTGCGTGAGCTCAGCTTCAGTCGAATCGGCCGCGTCAGAGCGCTGGTAGGACCACGACACCAGCGGCGGCATCGACAACAGGATGGACTCGGTGCGCCCGCCCGACTGCAGGCCAAAGTGCGTGCCCCGATCCCAGACCAGGTTGAACTCGACATAGCGGCCCCGGCGGTACAGCTGGAAGTCGCGTTCGCGCTCGCCATAGGCCATGCCCTGACGCTTCTCGACGATGGGCAGGTAGGCGCTCAGGAATGCGTCGCCCACCGACTGCGTCATGGCCAGGCTCTGCTCAAAGCCCAGTTCCGAGAAGTCGTCATAGAACACGCCACCCACGCCGCGCTGCTCGCTGCGGTGTTTCAGGTAAAAGTATTCGTCGCACCATTGTTTGAAGCGCGGGTACTTGTCGTCACCAAACGGCGCTAGCGCATCGCGGCAGGTGCGGTGAAAGTGCACTGCGTCTTCTTCAAATCCGTAGTACGGCGTGAGGTCCATGCCACCACCAAACCAGCAGGTGGGCGCCTGCCCCGGATGGCCGGCCGCGATCATGCGCACGTTCATGTGCACCGTGGGCACATAGGGGTTGCGCGGGTGAAAGACCAGCGATACGCCCATGGCCTCGAACGGTGCACCCGCCAGCTCGGGCCGGTGCTGCGTGGCCGAAGGCGGCAGTTGCGGGCCGCGTACGTGGCTGAAGCCACACCCAGCGCGCTCGAACACGCGGCCGCCTTCCATGATCTTGGTGATGCCGTCGCCCTGCAGCGGCTCGCCGGGCGGCTTGCTCCAGGCATCGGCCAGAAAGCGTGCGCCGCCCTCGCCTTCCACGGATTCCAGCGCATCGGTGATGCGCGCCTGCAGGCCCACCAGGTAGCCACGCACGCGGGCCACCGTGTCGGCGGTGTTCAGGCTTTGCGCGTCTGCCATCAGCTTTTCAGGGCACGGAAGCCGATGTCGCGGCGGTACTGCGCGCCATCAAACTGGATACCGCGTGCCACGTCATACGCACGCTGCTGCGCCTGCTTGACGCTGTCGGCCAGCACGGTGACGCACAGCACACGGCCACCCGTCACGCTAACCACGCCGTCTTTCAGCTGCGTACCCGCGTGGAACACCACGGCATCGTCCGCCTCAGCCGGCAGGCCGGTGATCGGGTCACCCTTGCGTGGGTTTTCCGGGTAGCCATGGGCGGCCATGACCACGCCCAGCGCGGTGCGGCGGTCCCATTGCAGTTCCATCTGGTCGAGCTTGCCGTCGGCGGCAGCGGCCATCACATCGCTGAAATCGCTCTTCAGGCGCATCAGGATGGGTTGCGTCTCCGGGTCGCCCATGCGGCAGTTGAATTCGAGCGTCTTGGGCTGGCCCTTGGCATCGATCATCAAACCTGCATACAGGAAGCCGGTGTAAGGAATGCCGTCCTTTTCCATGCCGCGGATCGTGGGCAGGATGATCTCGCGCATGGCGCGGGCATGCACATCGGCCGTGACCACGGGCGCGGGCGAGTAGGCACCCATGCCGCCGGTGTTGGGGCCTTCGTCGCCGTCCTTCAGGCGCTTGTGGTCCTGGCTGGTGGCCAGGGCCAGCACGTTCTTGCCATCGCACAGCACGATGAAACTGGCTTCTTCGCCTTCGAGGAACTCCTCAATCACCACGCGCGGCTCTGCCTTCCCATCTGCGCCTTCGTTGTGCGTCACGCCGTATTTGTTGTCCACCAGCATGAAGTCCACGGCGTCGTGGGCCTCTTGCAGCGTCATGGCCACTACCACGCCCTTGCCCGCCGCCAGGCCGTCGGCCTTGATGACGATGGGCGCGCCCAGGCGGTCCACAAACGCGTGGGCTGCTGCCGGGTCGGTGAAGGTGTCGTAGTCGGCCGTGGGAATGCCATGGCGGCGCATGAAGGCCTTGCTGAAAGCCTTGGAGCTTTCCAGCTGGGCCGCAGCCTTGGTGGGGCCGAAGATACGCAGGCCGTGGGCGCGGAACTCATCGACCACACCGGCGGCCAGGGGCGCCTCGGGGCCCACCACCGTCAGTGCGATCTTCTCGGCCTGGGCCCAGGTGCGCAGTTCGCGCACGTCGGAGATCGCCACGTTTTCGAGCTTGGGGTTCAGGGCCGTGCCACCGTTGCCGGGTGCCACATACACCTTGGTCACCTTGGGGGACTGGCTCAGTTTCCACGCCATCGCGTGTTCACGGCCGCCGCCACCAATCACAAGTACTTTCATAGGAACCTTTGGTGAACCCCTGCCTGGCACAACGCCGAAGCCCAAGGGTTCGTAAAAAACTATCTCAGCAACCAATCGCGCAGGGTGCTACGCCCACAACCGACAAAACTGGCGCGACCCAGACCAGTGCCACCGCGCAAGGGCCGTCAAGACACTTGCGTATCGCTAACGCTCCGTGCGCTGGTGGCGTCCCCATCCCGCAAGCGCAGCGCAGCGAGAGAGGGGGAAGGCGCGAAGCGCCTCAGGGGGCGCTTCACAATGCAGCGTTGTGGTAGACCTCCTGGGTGTCGTCCAGGTCTTCCAGCACATCCAGCAGCTTTTGCATCTTGGCAGCGTCTTCGCCGGTCAGCTCGATGGTGTTTTCAGGCCGCATGGTCACGCCCGCCACTTCGGCCGTCAGGCCAGCGGCCTCCAGCGCGTTCTTCACGGCTTCAAAGTCGGCCGGGGCAGTCAACACCTCCACCGCGCCGTCTTCGTCGGTCACCACGTCTTCGGCGCCGGCCTCCAGCGCCACTTCCATCACCTTGTCTTCGCTGGTGCCGGGGGCAAAAATCAGCTGGCCACAATGCTTGAACTGGAACACCACCGAGCCTTCGGTGCCCATGTTGCCACCATGTTTACTGAACGCGTGGCGCACTTCGGCCACGGTGCGCACGCGGTTGTCGGTCATGGTGTCGATCATGATGGCCGCGCCACCAATGCCGTAGCCTTCGTAACGGATTTCTTCGTAGGTCAGGCCTTCGGCATTACCCGTGGCCTTGTCGATGTTGTACTTGATGCGGTCGGCGGGCATGTTGGCCGCCTTGGCCTTGTCCACCGCCAGGCGCAGGCGGGGGTTGGCAGACAGGTCGCCGCCACCGGCACGGGCGGCTACAGTGATTTCACGAATGATGCGGGTCCAGATCTTGCCGCGTTTTTCATCCTGCCGCCCCTTGCGGTGCTGGATATTCGCCCACTTGCTGTGTCCTGCCACGAGAAGTCCTTTTGTATTGATTTAATCTAGTCGGTGGATTTTACTTTTTGCCGAACCCAGGGAACCTCTGCACGCTTCGCGCGGAAAGTGTGCGCTACGGATCGGGATGGGCTGCAAGGCACAAAGCGCAGCAATAGCCACCGCTATTGCGAGCATTTGTAACGCAGCAGACCGCCCGAGACCGCAGATGCACACGGCGCGCGAAGCGTGCAGAGGCTCCCTCACCCCGAGGAAACCCGAAATGGCTGAACCCCTCCTGATTGCCAAGCACGACACCATCGAATGCCACCTGCTTCCCGGCCTGGCCAACCGCCACGGGCTCATCACCGGCGCCACCGGCACGGGCAAGACCGTCACCCTGCAGACCCTGGCGGAAAACTTCTCGCGCATCGGCGTGCCAGTATTCATGGCCGATGTAAAGGGCGACCTCACGGGCGCGAGCCAGCCGGGCAAGATTGGCGACAAGCTGGCTGGAGTGCTAAAGGAGCGCGGCCTGGACCTGCCAGAACCCTTGGCGTGCCCCACCACGCTGTGGGACGTGTTTGGCGAACAGGGCCACCCGGTGCGCGCCACCATCTCCGACATGGGGCCGCTGCTGCTGGGCCGCATGCTCAACCTCAACGAGACCCAGCTGGGCGTGCTCAACCTGGTGTTCAAGATCGCCGATGACAACGGCCTGCTGCTGCTGGACCTGAAAGACCTGCGCGCCATGCTGCAGTACGTGGGTGACAACTCCAAAGAGTTCACCACCGAATATGGCAACGTGAGCGCCGCCAGCGTGGGCGCCATCCAGCGCGGGCTGCTGCAGATCGAGCAACAAGGCGGCGACAAGTTCTTTGGCGAGCCCATGCTCAACATCCAGGACTTCATGCAGACCGTGGACGGCCACGGCGTGGTCAACATCCTGGCGGCCGACAAGCTCATGAACTCGCCGCGCCTGTATGCGACGTTCCTCTTGTGGATGCTGTCGGAGCTGTTCGAGCAACTGCCCGAAATCGGCGACCCCGAGCAGCCCAAGCTGGTGTTCTTCTTCGACGAGGCCCACCTACTGTTCAACGAGGCGCCCAAGGTGCTCATCGAGCGCATTGAGTTGGTGGTGCGCCTGGTGCGTTCCAAGGGCGTGGGTGTGTACTTCGTCACCCAGAACCCGCTCGACATCCCCGACAGCGTGCTGGCCCAACTGGGCAACCGCGTGCAGCACGCGCTGCGTGCCTTCACCCCGCGCGACCAGAAGGCCGTGAAGGCCACGGCCACCACCATGCGGCAGAAGCCGGGCCTCGACATCGAAACCGCCATCACCGAGCTGGCCGTGGGCGAGGCCCTGGTGAGCTTTCTGGACGCCAAGGGCCGCCCCAGCGTGACCGAGCGCGTGTTTGTTCTGCCGCCCGGCAGCCAGCTCGGGCCCATCACCCCGCAGCAGCGCCAGGCGCTGATGGCGAATTCGCTGGTGGCCGGGGTGTACGAGAAGATGGTGGATCGCGAGTCCGCTTACGAAAAGCTCAAGGGCCGCGCCGCCGAAGCGGGTGCGCAAGCACCTGCGACAGGCAAGGGGGCGCCCGCCGCCACGGCCGAGAATGGCGGGGGTCTGATGGGCGGGCTCAACGACGTGCTTTTTGGCAGCACGGGCCCGCGCGGTGGCAAGCGCGACGGACTGGCGCAAACCATGGCCAAATCCGCCGTGCGCACCATGGGCACATCGCTCGGCAAGGAGATTCTTCGCGGCGTGCTGGGCAGCATCTTTGGTGGCAGCAAGCGCCGCTGACCAAAGTCCAACGCCAATCGACCCGATGCGGGAGCGGTCGAAAACCCGCCCCGCTCTGCCGGGGTATCTATGCGTTGGGGCCGAGCCAAACCCGCAAGCTGGCGCACTCACTGCTTTTAAAACCTCCCTGTCAGGACCTGGCGACAACGCAGAAATCAGTCACAAATCCGTCATTTCTCCGTCGTGAAATCGCCATACACAACAACAAAAAAAAGGAGGCACGATGACAAAGCGATTTGAACCGGCACTGCTGCGGTTGGGCGACAAGGCTGTGCTGCTGGCCATCGGCGTGTGGGTGGTGGCCCTTGGCGGAATTTTTACTGGGGCTTGGCGCCTACGCGGGGTGTGGGTACTGTATGCCTTTGCCACCGTGGTCGTCACGGTGCTGTTCAAGCAGTGGACCACCGCCGTGCGCCAGCGCACCATCCGCGAGGCGCCCCTGCCCCGCTTTCTGCAGCGCAAGCTGCGTGAAACCTACCCGCACCTCAGCACGCGCGACTGCGAGCTGGTCGAGCGCGGTTTGCGCCAGTTCTTCATGGCCTGCCTGCGCAGCAAGCGGCAGTTTGTGGCGATGCCCTCCCGCGCGGTCGATGCGCTGTGGCACGAGTTCATCCTGCACACCCAGGCCTACAAAAGCTGGTGCCACAACGCGCTGGGTTTCTTCCTCCACCACACGCCAGCGGAAGCGCTGGGTAAAAAAGCGCGCCACAACGACGGTCTGCGCCGCGCCTGGTACTGGGCCTGCAAAGAGGAGTCCATCGACCCCAAGTCCCCCAGCCGCCTGCCTTTGCTATTTGCGCTGGATGCCAAGTTCGCGATCCCCAACGGGTTCACCTACGTGCCCGACTGCACCCTGCTGGATCGCCAACGCGATGGGGGCGGGTGTGGCGGTGGCGGCGCCCATTGCGGCACCAGCTTTTCAGACGGCAGCCACAGCGGGAGCTCGGGCGACTTTGGGGGCGCAGACAGCTCCGACGGCGGCGACGGCGATGGCGGAGGTGGTGACGGCGGCGGCTGCGGGGGCGGGGGCGATTGAGGACGAAGCCCGATCGGCCAAGGGGTGGTGTTAATCCACCAAGGCTCCACAGAGCCAAGCCGGTGAAACTCCTCTTTTCATAGCTGCCAGCGCTTGACACATAAGCGCTGGAGGCCAAAAACACCCAAAGTCGCCCAGGCGACGACGCCGCCCGTACCCGCAGGACTACAGTGGCACACCATGAACACCCTCACCTGCTTTTCGCTCAGCATCACCGACCATGTGGCCCATCTGGTTCTGAACAAGCCGGATGCCATGAACACCATGCACCCCACCTTCTGGCGCGAGTTGGATGCGGTGCTGGCCCACCTGAATACTTCGGGTGCGGCGCGGGCGCTGGTGGTGAGCAGCACCGGCAAGCATTTCAGCGCGGGCATGGCACTGGAGACTTTCGGCGGAGCCATCACGCTGGACGACCGCAGCCCCGAGGGCCGCGCCGCCATCTTCGACCTGCTGACCGACATGCAGGCCACTTTCTCGCGCGTCGAAAGCCTGCGCATCCCCGTCATCATGGCCATCCACGGCGGCTGCATTGGCGGCGCGGTGGACCTGGTGACCACCGCCTGCGTGCGCTACGCCACGGCCGACGCATTCTTCTGCATCCAGGAAATCAACATCGGCATGGTGGCCGACGTGGGCACGCTGCAGCGCCTGCCCAAGCTGATTCCGCTGGGCGTGGTCAAGGAGCTGGCCTACACCGGCCGCCGCCTGCCTGCGCACAAGGCGCTCGGTTATGGCTTGGTGAATGAGGTGTTCGACACCCATGAGGCCATGGTGGCTGCCGCGCTGCAATGCGCCAAAGAGATCGCCTCCAAGCCGCCCGTAGCCATCTGGGGCACCAAGCAGGCCGTCAACTACGCACGCGACCACAGCGTGGAAGACAGCCTGCGCCAGATGGGTTGGCTGCAGGGCGCCATCTGGAGCAACCGGCACGTGATGGAATCCGTCACCGCCATGAAGCAAAAGCGCGCCGGCGACTTCCCCGACCTGCCTGCCCTGCGGCGGTTCAGCGAACTGGATTGACGGGCCCGCCTAGACCCGAGAAAGCGTGCGCAGCCGGGCATGCCACGCCAGTCGCACTGCGGTCGCAACATCAAAATTAATAGCTGTCAGCGCTTACCAGATAAGCGCCAAAGGCCAATTTGGCTGAATATTTCGGCACATGCAGCTATCATGGGTGCCAGGGGCGGCCTTCGCCCCGGTATACAAGGACGCACCCATGACCTTGCCCAGCCTTGCCCCACCTACGTTCAGCGACGTGGCTGCCGCAGCCGAGCGGCTTTCAGGCATTGCCCACCCCACGCCCGTTCTGCGCTGCAATGCCATCGACGCCCGGCTGGGCGCCAAGCTGTTCTTCAAATGCGAGAACCTGCAACGCACGGGCGCTTTCAAGTTTCGGGGTGCCTACAACGCCCTCGCGCAGTTCACAGCCGAACAGCGCGAGCACGGCGTGCTCACCTTCTCCGCCGGCAACCATGCCCAGGCCATTGCGCTGTCAGCGCACTTGCTGGAC
>JBCNOJ010000208.1:0-8445 GCA_039593925.1 Acidovorax sp. | reverse complement strand
CCGCAGCGCAGCGAAGGGGTCGCAGACTGGGGGTCGCCTTTCTTTTGGGTACTTTTCTTTGGCGAAGCAAAGAAAAGTACCTCGCCCGCCGGGGCGACTCCCGGCTCCCGCCCTTCAATCAGGCATGCCGCCAATCCGCGAGCCTGCGAGCGCGCCCGGTTTCAAAAGCTCAAGCCAAACATGTGGTGGTAGACCCGCCCCGGCATCCGCAAGCTACGCGCGAACGGTTGAGAGCTGTCCCGAGTTCGACGCCTCAACCCAAACACCCAAACCCGAAGCAGCCAACTACAAAAACAATAGCTACCAGCGCTTGATGGATAAGCGCTATAGCCCAAAAAGACTCAAAAACCTCAATCCCCCATGTCCAGCTTCCGCCCATACCGCACCAAACTCGTCTGCTTCAACGCCTTCATCATCACCTTCGCCGCCGGCGACAACAGCCGGTCCGACCGCGTGATGATCCCGAACGCATCCATATGGCACGGCATCGCCAGCGGCAACACCGTCACGATCCCATGCGCCGCGTAATAGCGCGCCACATCCTCCGCCACCACCGCAATCATGTCACTCTGCTGCAGCATGCGCGTGATGAACAACAGCGCCGATGTCTCCACCGTGTGCAGCGGCGGCGCCAGCCCGTCCTGCTGGAACATCAGGTCAAACCGGTGGCGCAACACACTGCCCGCCGGCGGCACGATCCAGCTGGCCGACACCACGTCGCGCAGCGTCAACCCGGTCATGCTCGACAGCGGGTGGCCCGGGCGCGTCATGGCGCAGACCAGTTCTTCCGTCAACGACTCGTAGCGCAAGTTCTCCTTGTCGTGCTCCTCGTACAGGCGGCCCACCACGATGTCGAGCTTGCCCTGCTCCAACCGCTCCAGCAGCACCGGGCTGGTTTCGATGTCGAGCGAAATGCGCAGGCTGGGATGCTCCTGTTTGACCAGCGCCACGGCGGCGGGCAGGAGGCTCAGGCCGGGTGAGGTGATGGCGCCGATGCCCACCTGGCCGTAGTGCCCGCGCTTGAGCGCACCGATCTCGTCGTGCGCCTGGTTCAGGTTGGCCAGGGCCATGCGGGCGTGGCGAATCATGGTTTCGCCATACCAGGTGGGGCGCATGCCGCGCGGCAGGCGGTCGAACAGCGACACCTCCAGCACATCCTCCAGGTCCTTGAGCAGCTTGGATGCAGCGGGCTGCGTCATGCTGAGCACCTGCGCGGCGCGGTGGATGTTGCCCTCTTCGGCCAGCGCCACCAGCAGCAGCAGTTGGCGCGTCTTGAGGCGGGCGCGGATGAACCAGTGGTTGTAGGTGCTCATGGAGGGAGGGGTTTTCCAGAATGCAAAGAACGATATGTATTTTGTCTAAAAAACAATTGGATTGATATCAAAACCTTCCATAGACTTCGCCGCAACTGCAACAAAGGCCTCTCTCCATGAAGCTCGGCGACCTCCAGCTCAGCCCCCGGCACCTGATCAACGGCCGGTGGGAAATCGGCACCACCACCGGCATCAGCACCAACCCGTCGGACACCCGCGAGGTGGTGGCCGAATACGCCCGCGCCGACCGCAACCAGACCGAGCTGGCCGTGCGCGCTGCGGCCGACGCCCTGCCCACCTGGAGCCAGAGCACCCCCCAACGCCGCGCCGACGTGCTGGACATGATCGGCAGCGAGCTGCTTGCACGCAAGGACGAGCTGGGTGCGCTGCTGGCGCGTGAAGAAGGCAAGACGCTTCCTGAAGGCATCGCCGAGGTGGCGCGCAGCGGGCAGATCTTCAAGTTCTTTGCGGGCGAGGCGCTGCGCATACAGGGCGAGCTGCTGGCCTCTGTGCGCCAGGGCGTGCAGGTGGATGTGACCCGTGAGCCCGTGGGCGTGGTGGGCATCATCGCGCCGTGGAACTTCCCATTCGCCATCCCGGCCTGGAAGATCGCCCCGGCGCTGGCCTACGGCAACACCGTGGTGTTCAAGCCCGCCGAGCTGGTGCCCGCCTGTGGTTGGGCGCTGGCAGAAATCATCAGCCGCAGCGGCCTGCCCGCCGGTGCGTTCAACCTCATCATGGGCAGCGGCCGCGAGGTGGGCCAGACGCTGGTGGACCACCCACTGGTCAACGCGCTGAGCTTTACCGGCTCTGTTTCCACAGGCGACCGCATCTTGCGCGCGGCCTCAGCACGGCGCGCCAAGGTGCAGCTGGAGATGGGTGGCAAGAACCCGCTCATCGTGCTGGCCGACGCCGACCTGGACCAGGCGGTGGACTGCGCGCTGCAGGGCTCGTATTTCTCCACCGGTCAGCGCTGCACCGCATCGAGCCGTCTCATCGTCGAGACCGAGGTGCACAACGCCTTTGTAGCGCGCCTGCGCAACCGGCTGGCCAGCCTGAAGGTGGGCCACGCGCTGGAGCGCGGCACCGAGATGGGCCCGGTGGTGGACGACAACCAGCTGGCGCAGAACCTGGGCTACATCGACATTGCGAAGAGCGAGGGAGCGGAGCATGTCTGGGGTGGCGAGCGCCTGGAGCGCCCCACCCCAGGCCATTACATGAGCCCCGCCCTCTTCCTGGCCCGGCCCGAGCACCGCGTGGCGCGCGAGGAAATCTTTGGCCCTGTGGCCTGTGTGCTGCGGGCCGACGATTACGAAGACGCGCTGGCTCTGGCCAACGACACGCCCTACGGACTGTGCGCGGGCATCTGCACCACGTCGCTCAAGCGCGCCATGCACTTCAAGCGCCACTCTGCCGTGGGCATGACCATGGTGAACCTGCCCACGGCGGGTGTGGACTTCCATGTGCCGTTTGGCGGCCGCAAGGAGTCGAGCTACGGCGCCCGCGAACAGGGCCGCTACGCCGCCGAGTTCTACACCACGGTCAAGACGGGCTACATGCTGGCCTGAGTCACCAGGCTCCCTTTCCGTTCCTTCTTCCATCCCGCAACCATCGTCAACCAACCATTACAGACAGGAGACAAGATGATGAAAATGAACCGCCGCACCGTTGCTGCCGCCTTGGCCAGCGTGCCCGTGGCCGCCTTGCTGCCCGGCACTGCCAGGGCGCAAAAGCCCCTCGTGCTGGGCTTCAGCCAGGTGGGGGCCGAGAGCGAATGGCGCACCGCCAACACCGAGTCCATCAAGTCGGCCGCCAAGGAGGCGGGCATCGAGCTGAAGTTCTCGGACGCGCAGCAAAAGCAGGAGAACCAGATCAAGGCCATCCGCTCGTTCATCGCGCAGAATGTGGACGTGATTGCGTTCTCGCCCGTGGTCGAGTCCGGCTGGGAGCCCGTGCTGCGCGAGGCAAAGGCCGCCAAGATCCCCGTGGTGCTGACCGACCGCGCGGTGAACACCAAGGACACGTCGCTGTACGTGACCTTCATGGGCTCGGACTTTGTGGAAGAAGGCCGAAAGGCCGGCCGCTGGCTCGTGGAGAAGATGAAGGACCAGAAGGGCGAGGTCAACATCGTCGAGCTGCAAGGCACTGTGGGCTCGGCCCCTGCCATCGACCGCAAGAAGGGCTTTGAAGAAGTCATCAAGGCCGACCCCAAGTTCAAGATCATCCGCAGCCAGACCGGCGACTTCACCCGTGCCAAGGGCAAGGAAGTGATGGAAGCCTTCCTGAAGGCCGAGGGCAAGAAAATCAATGTGCTGTACGCACACAACGACGACATGGCGATCGGCGCCATCCAGGCCATCGAAGAGGCCGGCATGAAGCCCGCCAAGGACATCGTGATCATCTCCATCGACGCGGTGAAGGGCGCCTTCGAAGCCATGATCGCCGGCAAGCTCAACGTGAGCGTGGAATGCAGCCCCCTGCTGGGCCCGCAGCTGATGAGCGCCGTCAAGGACATCAAGGCAGGCAAGGCGGTACCCAAGCGCATCGTGACCGAGGAAGGCATCTTCCCGATGGAAGTGGCGGCCAAAGAAATGCCGAATAGAAAGTATTAACCCCCTGAGGTGCTGCGCGCCTTCCCCCTTTCTCTCGCATCGCTGCGCGATGCGGGAAGGGGGACGCCACCAGTGCGGCGGGGCGGCCCTTGCACGGTGGCACTGGCCTCAGGCCGCGCCAGTCCCCACGGGCAGTAGCAAGTCATAGACCATCCCCGAAAAACAAATTCAAAACAGGAGACAGAAATCCATGAAGCGTGCAATTTTCAAGGCCGTTTTGGCCACCGTGGCACTGGCTGCCATGGGCGCCACGTCCGTGGCATCGGCCCAGGACAAGGGCACCATCGGCATCTCGATGCCCACCAAGTCCTCGGCGCGCTGGATTGCCGATGGCGACAACATGGTCAAGGTGCTCAAGGACCGGGGCTACAAGACCGACCTGCAATACGCCGAGGACGACATCCCCAACCAGCTCGCGCAGATCGAGAACATGATCACCAAGGGTGCCAAGGTGCTGGTGATCGCGTCGATTGACGGCACCACACTGTCCAAGGCGCTGCAAAACGCGGCCGACAAGGGCGTGAAGGTCATTGCGTATGACCGCCTCATCAAGGGCTCGAAGAACGTGGACTACTACGCCACGTTCGACAACTTCCAGGTCGGCGTGCTGCAGGCCACCTCCATCGTGGACAAGCTGGGCCTCAAGCAAGGCAAGGGCCCGTTCAACATCGAGCTATTCGGCGGATCGCCCGACGACAACAACGCCTTCTTCTTCTACGACGGCGCCATGAGCGTGCTGCAACCGTACATCGACAGCGGCAAGCTGGTGGTGCGCAGCAAGCAGACCGGCATGAACAAGGTGGGCACGCTGCGCTGGGACGGCTCGGTGGCCCAGGCGCGCATGGACAACCTGCTGTCGGCCTACTACGGCAAGGACAAGGTGCATGCGGTGCTGTCGCCCTATGACGGCATCTCCATCGGCATCCTGTCCTCCCTCAAGGGCGTGGGCTACTGCACTGCCCAGCAGCCCTGCCCCGTGGTCAGTGGGCAGGACGCTGAAGTGCCTTCCATCAAGTCCATCCTCAAGGGCGAGCAGTCTTCCACCGTGTTCAAGGACACCCGCGAGCTGGCTAAGGTAGCCGCCAACATGGTGGACGCCGTGCTGACAGGCAAGCAGCCTGAAATCAACGACACCAAGACCTACAACAACGGCGTGAAGGTGGTGCCCTCGTACCTGCTCAAGCCAGTGGCGGTGGATTCCTCCAACTGGAACGCGGTACTGGTCGGCAGCGGGTATTACAAAGAGTCTCAGATCAAGTGAGCACGAGCGGCTTCTGCATCTAAAGCCGCCGCCTGCGAATGCTGCTGGGGCAGCGCAGGTGGCCTGCAACCGGGATGGGGCCAGAGGCCCCGCCAACAGACTGAGAGACCATGCTTCTTGAAATGCGGAACATCCGCAAAACCTTCCCTGGCGTGGTGGCGCTGAACCAGGTCAACCTGCAGGTGCAGGCCGGGGAGATCCATGCCATCGTCGGCGAAAACGGGGCGGGCAAATCGACCCTGATGAAGGTGCTGTCGGGTGTGTATCCACACGGCAGCTACAGCGGCCAGATCCTGTTCGACGGGCAAGAGCGCGAGTTTGCAGGCATCCGCGACAGCGAGCACCTGGGCATCATCATCATTCACCAGGAGCTGGCGCTGGTGCCGCTGCTGTCGATTGCAGAAAACATCTTTCTCGGCAACGAAACCGCACGGCACGGCGTCATTGACTGGATGGCCGCCCACAGCCGCGCCCAGGCGCTGCTGCACAAGGTGGGCCTGCGCGAATCGCCCGACACGCCGGTGGGCCAGCTGGGCGTGGGTAAGCAGCAGCTGGTGGAGATTGCCAAGGCGCTGTCGCGCAAGGTGCGCCTGCTGATCCTGGACGAGCCCACCGCCAGCCTCAACGAGAACGACAGCCAGGCGCTGCTGGACCTGCTGCTGGAGTTGAAAGCCCAGGGCATCACCTGCATCCTGATCTCGCACAAGCTCAACGAAATCTCGCGCGTGGCAGATGCCATCACGGTACTGCGCGACGGCAGCACCGTGCAGATGCTGGACTGCCGCGAGGGCCCGGTGAGCGAAGACCGCGTGATCCAGGCCATGGTGGGCCGCGAGATGAGCGACCGCTACCCCCAGCGCCAGCCGCAAGTGGGCGACATTGTTTTTGAGGTGCGCAACTGGCGCGCCCACCACCCGCAGCGCAGCGACCGCGAGCACCTCAAGGGCATCGACCTGAATGTGCGGCGCGGCGAGATAGTGGGCATTGCGGGCCTGATGGGCGCAGGCCGCACCGAGCTGGCCATGAGCATCTTTGGCCGCTCGTGGGGCCAGCGCATCAGCGGCGAAGTGCGGCTGCACGGGCAGCCCATCGACGTGAGCACGGTGGAAAAGGCCGTGCGCCACGGCCTGGCCTATGTGACCGAAGACCGCAAGGGCAATGGCCTGGTGCTGAACGAAGACATCCAGTTCAACACCTCGCTGGCCAACCTGCCGGGCGTGTCGTTCGCCAGCGTGATCGACAGCGGCCAGGAGCACCGCGTGGCGCAGGACTACCGCGAGAAGCTGCGCATCCGCTGCTCGGGCGTGGACCAGAAGACATTGAACCTGTCGGGCGGCAACCAGCAAAAAGTGGTGCTGAGCAAATGGCTGTTCACCAGCCCCGAAGTGCTCATACTCGACGAGCCCACGCGCGGCATCGACGTGGGCGCCAAGTACGAGATCTACACCCTCATCGCCCAGCTGGCGACCGAGGGCAAGTGCGTGATCGTGATCTCCTCCGAAATGCCTGAGCTGCTGGGCATCACGGACCGCATCTATGTGATGAACGAAGGCCGCTTTGTGGCCGAGATGCCCACAGCCGAAGCATCCCAAGAACGAATCATGCGAGCCATCGTGAGCGCCCCCCCTGAGGCGCTTCGCGCCATCCCCCCCAAGGGGGACGCCGCCCGTGCGGCGGGGCGGCCCTTGCACGGCGGCCGCGCGTAGCTGCGTGCCCCTTTTCAGCGCCAGATGAACCGCACAACGCATTGAACTGATGACCGAAATGAGCCAGACCACCCATCCCCCCGCCAGCACGCTGGCCGACGGAAACCCAAAAAATCCGGCGCGGCACGACAAGCCGCTACTGCACCACCTGCAGCACAACCTGCGCGAATACGGCATGTTGATCACGCTGGTGGCCATCATGGGCTTCTTCCAGTACATGACCGAGGGCACGCTGATGCAGCCCTTGAACCTGACCAACCTGGTGCTGCAGAACAGCTACATCGTCATCATGGCGCTGGGCATGCTGCTGGTCATCGTGGCCGGGCACATCGACCTGTCGGTGGGCTCGGTGTGTGGCTTCATCGGCGCACTGGCTGCGGTGCTGATGGTCGAATACAACTGGCACTTTGTGCCCGCCACGCTGGTGTGCCTGCTGTGCGGCGGACTCATTGGCGCCATTCAAGGCGGGTTTGTGGCCTTCTCGCGCATCCCCTCGTTCATCGTCACGCTGGCGGGCATGCTGGTGTTCAAGGGCCTGGCGCTGGCGCTGTTGGCGGGTCAGTCGGTGGGGCCGTTCCCCTCGGCCTTCCAGATGCTCAGCTCGGGGTTCATCCCCGACCTGTTCAGCGTGGAAGGGCTGCGCCTGACCTCGCTGCTGCTGGGCACTGCCGTGGCTGCGGCCCTGGCCGTGGGTGGACTGCGCCAGCGCGCCAACCGCCTGCGCCATGGCGTGCAGACGGAGCCTGCGGGTCTGTTTATCGCCCGCACCGTGGTGTTTGGCGGCCTGCTGGTGTACTTCAGCTACCTGCTCGCTTCTTACAAGGGCCTTCCCAACGTGCTCATCGTGATGGCGCTGCTGATCGTGCTGTTCGACTTTGTCACCAGCCGCACCACCATCGGCCGCCGCATCTATGCCATGGGCGGCAACGAGAAGGCGGCCAAGCTCTCGGGCATCAAGACCGAGCGGCTCACGCTGTATGCCTTCATCAACATGGGCGTGTTGGCAGCCCTGGCCGGGCTGGTGTTTGCGGCGCGGCTCAACACCGCCACGCCCAAGGCGGGCCTGGGTTTTGAGCTGGACGTGATTGCTGCCTGCTTCATCGGCGGCGCATCGGCATCGGGCGGCGTGGGCAAGGTGATGGGCGCGGTCATCGGCGCCTTCGTGATGGGCGTGATGAACAACGGCATGTCCATCCTGGGCATCGGCATCGACTACCAGCAGGTCATCAAGGGCGTGGTGCTGCTGGCCGCCGTGCTTGTGGACGTTTACAACAAGAACAAAGCGTGATGACACCTATGGACGCGTCCACCGCTCACGCCCCAGCCGCAGCTCCGGTGCTGCAGCTTTCGGGAATCCACAAGCAGTTTGCGGGCATCCCCGTGCTGCGCGATGTGCAGCTCAACCTCTACCCTGGCGAGATCCATGCGCTGATGGGGCAAAACGGTGCGGGCAAGTCCACGCTGATCAAGGTGCTGACGGGCGTGCTGGAGGCCAGCGGCGGGCAGATGCGGCTGGGCGGAGAAGCGGTGTGGCCGGACTCGCCGCTGGCGGC
>JBCNOJ010000207.1:0-8508 GCA_039593925.1 Acidovorax sp. | reverse complement strand
CGGCGAGCTGCCATCCATGCCGCGTAAAAACAGATAGAATATACTTCACAGGCGGCGGTAGGCAGGGTCTCAGAACAGGACGTTTCGCTTCAACGGGTCATTCCGTCTGTCAGAAACCCGTTCAAGCCTTGCTTTGTAGGGCGCTTCGAGCCGACGGCTAGCGGCACTCGCCTTATCGGCCGTTTCACCATGCCTTGGGTGGTCAAGCTGCTCGTCACCGTGTGGATCAGCTTTTGCGTTCTTCGGACTGCTGCGGCCTCTTGGTTCGTGATCGCGTCTGGGGATGGGGAACGCTGGTACTTCCCGCTTTTTGGCGTGTGCATGCTTGTCGCAGGGGGGCTCGTGATGAAAGTCGGCACGTGGTTGGGGCGACATGATGTGACCTGGCTATCGGGCGTCATCAGCAAGGCCTTATCTGCCAGCATCGAGGCCAGCGCTTTGAATCGCGCCGGGTCTTGAAAAGGTTCACTCCGCTGTGGCGATGGGGGCGGCCGCGCTGTCATGATCAATTCACCTTAGTTCGACCCATCACCCACCGCGAAAATGGCACGGATTGAGCTGGGTGCGAAACCCAAGCGCCATGGCTCAACGCTCCACTCGGCAAGGCCCTACGATCGGGGTCTCTCTTTTTTACCCGCCCATCGGATTGATATGCGCATTCTTCTCGCTCTGCTCGCCTCGCTCGCCCTCGCCCCTGCTGCTCAGGCACAAGCACAATCGGCCAAGCCCGTCACCACCGCCAGCGGCCTCGTCTATGAATCGCTGAAAGAAGGCACGGGCGATTCGCCCAAAGCCACTGACACCGTGAAGGTGCACTACAAGGGCATGTTCCTGGACGGCAAGGAGTTCGACAGCTCTTACAAGCGCGGCGAGCCCACTTCGTTCCCGCTCAACCGCGTGATTCCCTGCTGGACCGAGGGCGTGCAGCGCATGAAGCCAGGCGGCAAGGCCAAGCTGACCTGCCCGCCCAACATTGCTTACGGCGCGGCAGGTGCCGGTGGTGTGATTCCGCCCAATGCCACGCTCAACTTCGAGGTTGAGCTGATCTCGGTCGGCCGCTGACCCTTCCCTGCCCACGCCATGCTGCTCAAAGTTGGTGATTTGGCGCGGCGCACCGGCCTCACGGTGCGCACGCTGCACCACTACGACGAGATCGGCCTGCTTAAACCCTCGGCG
Organism: Acidovorax sp.; assembly: GCA_039593925.1. Taxonomy (GTDB): domain Bacteria; phylum Pseudomonadota; class Gammaproteobacteria; order Burkholderiales; family Burkholderiaceae_C; genus Acidovorax. Next base: position 7,332 of record JBCNOJ010000207.1, on the reverse strand, counting down.
CGTTCGGAGTCGGGCTACCGGCTCTACGGCCAGGCCGATATTCAGCGGCTTCATGGCATACAGACCATGCGCCAGATGGGTCTGGCGCTGGGCGATATCGCCGCCCTGCTCGACGGCGAAGGCGGCTCGCCCGAGCGGATCATCGGCCAGCAGATTCGGTTGCTTGACCAGCAGATCGCCCAGGCCACCGAGCTGCGCGGCCGCCTGTCCATGCTGCAGGATGGCCTCGTATCCGGGGCCGAACCCGACATGAGCAACTGGCTTGAAGCGCTTGCGCTGATGACCACCTATGGGCGCTACTTCAGCGCAACGGAACTCAAGCGCATCTTCCAGAACTGGCAGCGCATCGAGGCCGATTGGCTCCTCGTCAAAGACAAGGTGCGCCACGCCATGGACCGCAGCCTGCCCGCAGACCATCCTGAAGTCCAGGCACTGGCGTACCGATGGATGGCGTTGATGCTGCACTGGATGGATGGCGACATGGACCTGCTGGAACGCTGGGGCCACATGTACCGCACCGAGCCCAGCACACATGGCCGCAACCGCGCGCCGCCGGGCGACATGATCGTGTACGTGGAAGCGGCCATCGAACTGCGCATGGGCCTGCTGATGAAGTACATGGAGCGCGACGACCTGCGCATGCTGGGCCACGTCCGTTACACCGACTGGCAAGCGCTGGAAGACGACGTGCAGCGGTTGATAGACAGGCAAGTTCCCCCCACCCACTCGGATGGCCAAGCCGTAGCGCAGCGCTGGAGCGCCCTGTTCGACACGCTGGCCCGACACAACGCCAGCTTGCGGCACAAGCTGCTGCTGGCTTCGGCCAGCGAACCGCTGCTGCAGGCGGGCTCGCCGCTCAGCGCTCCGGTGAGGGCCTACGTCATGGCGGCGTTGGCCGCATCGACTGCGTCTCCCGGTCCGAAGGCTAAGAAAGCGCGCCCCCACACCCAGTGACTTTCAGTGACGCGCTTGGAGTTGATGGCGGTGATGGCGGTGATGGCGGTGATGGCGGTGATGGCGGTGATGGCGGTGATGGCGGTGATGGCGGTGATGGCGGTGATGGCCTTGGCCCTAGCGGCCCCCACGGACCACACCTGTGGCAAACACCCCACGCCTACCCACGCTACGGGCCGCACAGCTCTTGACCCTCACGCTACGTGAGGCACCACAGTCGACGTTCTTCCTGAGACCGACTGACATGACCACACACCACCACCCCACTGCCCCTGCCAGGCCATCCGGCCCGGAGGCCAACCCGGACCCGCGCAAGGCGCTCTGGTCCAACCGCAACTTCCGCTGGCTGACTTCGGGTTCGGCCCTCACCATGCTGGGCGACCAGTTCACACTGATCGCGCTGCCCTGGCTGGTGCTGCAGATGACCGGCGACACGCTGGTGCTGGGCACCGTGCTGGCGCTCATCAGCGTGCCGCGCGCGCTGTTCATCCTGATCGGAGGCGCGCTGGTGGACCGCCACTCGCCTAAGCAGGTGTTGATGCTGACGAAGTACGTCAACTTCGTGTTGCTGGCATTGCTCAGCGCCTTGGTGCTGACCGGCGCGCTCACGCTGTGGATGGTTTACGCGCTTTCGCTGGGCATTGGCGTCGCCACGGCCTTCAGCATTCCTGCTGGTACGGCCATCATGCCGCACGTGGTGCCGCGCGCCCAACTGCAGGCAGCCAACGGCATCAGCCTGGGATTGCGCCAGGTATCGATGTTCCTGGGCCCGCTGCTGGCCGGCTTGCTGATCGCGCTGTTCGGTACTGGCGGGGCATCCGCTTCGGCACCCGGCCCGGCAGCGGCGGCCGCAATGGCCAGTGCCACCGGCATTGGCATCGCTTTTGGTCTCGATGCGCTGAGCTTCATCCTGTCGGCGTGGACGCTTGCCAAGGTGCGGCCGATGGCGCAGCCTTCCGGCCCGGCGCCGGCACCGCAGGCCGTGTGGTTCTCCGTGGCGCAAGGGCTCGTGCACTTCTGGCGTGACCAGGAACTGCGCACCTGCTTCATTTACTGGAGTGCGGTGGCGCTGTTCATCATGGGACCGATCCACATCGCCATTCCGGTGCTGGCCAGCAGCACGCCGCAACTGGGTGCCGCAGCCTTTGGCACCATGGTCGGCATTCACGGCGCGGGCACGTTGCTGGGCATGGTGGCGTCCGGCGCACTGCCCCGCCTGCGGCTGGGCAGCCTGGGTATGACGGTGCTGGTATTCGACACCATCATCGGCTTGCTGTTCATACCGATGGGCCTCATCACGTCGCTCTGGCAAGGGGCGGTGCTGATGCTGTTGATCGGGCTGCTGGGCGGCTACATGCAGGTGAGCGTGTTCACCTGGATCCAGCAACGGGTGCCCCCTGCCTTGCTGGGGCGCGCGATGAGCCTGTTCATGTTCATCTTCATGGGCCTGGCGCCGATCTCTGCAGCGGTGACCGGCTGGGTGATGAAAAGCATCACGCTCACCCAGTTGTTCGCCGCAAGTGGTGGAACGCTGGTGGTGGTGGCCGCGCTCGCGCTGCTGTTCACGCCCATGCGCAGGGTGGCGGATGCACCGGCGGTTGGGCGCTGAGCGGTACGCAGGCTCTTACCCGATTCACCAAAAGAAAAAAGGGCCGCACTGCGTTGTGCGGCCCTTACTTTTTGATGGGCGTTGAATCCTGCTCAAAAGGCAGGCTGCGCGCTCAGACTTCGGTCACGAACTGCTCACGCGGGCGACGCACCTTCTTCAGGTTGACCAGCCAGTCGCCTTCGTCGGCGCGGTAGCCCAGCGGCAAGATGGCCACGCTGCGCAGGCCGCGTGCACGCAGGTTCAGGATCTCGTCCAGCGCGTTGGGGTCAAAACCTTCCATGGGCGTGGAATCCACCTTTTCAAACGCCGCGGCGATCAGCGCTGCGCTCAGGCCGATATAGGCCTGGCGAGCGGCGTGCTGGAAGTTCACTTCGGCATCGCGCTGGGGGTACATGCCCAGCAGCATCTGGCGGTAGTTCTCCCAGCCTTCGTTCTTGAAGCCGCGCTGGTCGTTGGTCATGTCGAACATCATGTTGATGCGCTCAGCCGTGTAGTTGTCCCACGCCGCAAACACCAGCAGGTGCGATCCGTCGGTGATCTGGGCCTGGTTCCACGCGATGGGCTGGATCTTGGCGCGCACTGCGGGGTCTGTCACCACGATGATCTCGAACGGCTGCAGGCCACTGGAGGTGGGTGCCAGGCGCGCGGCTTCCAGAATGCGGTCGACCTTTTCCTGGGGCACGGCTTTGGCGGGGTTCATCTTCTTGGCGGCATAGCGCCATTGCAGCGTGTTCAGCAGGGGCTGCGCAGCGTCGGCCTGAGCGGTGGCCTGGGTGTCAAGTTGGGTGGTCATATCGGTCCTGTGTTAGGTGGGGTATGGTCAGGGGCCGCACAACAAAATGCGGCGTGCATGAACTTTAGGCCTGCAACCCGCGTCCGGTAAGGCCTTCCTGGGAAAAGGATTGTTCGCAATCGGTCAACAATCAAGCCTTCAAGCGCGCCCAAAATCACTTCCCTCCCCGTCTTCCAAAGCGTTTCTGCAGCGGACACCCAGCGGGTATTTCGGTGGCGGCAGCAGCCACCGATGCAAGGTGCGCGCGTACACTCGCCAACTTGCTTTGGCGCGTATTGCGCAACTGCTGTTGTTGCAGCCGCTGCGCCTGCTGCGCCGGCCCATCTCCCTTCACTCTCCATGAGCGAACCCGACCTGTCTTTTCTGGACCCGGATGGACGCCAGCCAGCGCAGGCGGCGCAGGCCCGCCAACCATCTGGCACGCCGCCCAAGGCGCCCCGCCCCCCCGCAGAAGCGCTGGTGGCCGAGCTGCGCGCCTACCAGGCCGAGCTGGAAAACCAGAACAAGGTGCTGCGCTACAGCCAGACCGTGGCCGAGAGCGCGTACGAGCGTTTCGAAACCCTGTTCGCCAGCGTGCCGCTGGCCCTCATGGTGGTGGACGACCAGGACATGGTGGTGCAGGCCAACTCGATGGCGCATCGCTCCTTCCAGCCCACCGAACGCGACCGCCCGCTGACCGCATTGCTGCCCTTCGTGTGCCCGCAGGACACCGCCCGCGTGCGCGAGGCCTTTTCACAAGCGCAGGACCTGGGTCACAGCGAGGCCAAGGAGGTGGTGTTCTCGATCAGCGACACGACACGCATCACCGGCGACCTGCACATTGCCCACATCGAGGCACCGCAGACCAGCGGGCCGCCGCTGTCGCAGTTTCTGTGCGCCGTGATCGACCAGGGCCCCCTGCTCGCCGAGCGCCAAGCCCTGCAGCACAGCGCCGAGACCCTGCAGCAGCGCAACGAGCAGATCCGCGCCAGCGAAAAACGGCTGGAGGCCGTCATCAACTCCGCGCTGGACGCCATCATCTGCGTGGACCAGAACCAGCGCATCACGGTGTTCAACCCCACGGCGGCTGCGCTGTTTCAGTGTGGTGCCGGTGACGCGCTGGGCAGCACGCTCGACCGTTTTCTGCCCGACGCGGCCCAGGCGCTGGCGTTTGCGCAGCTCACCACCCAGGCCCTGCTGGGCGAGATGACGGCGCTCACGGCCAGCGGCAAGGAGCTTGCGGTGGAGGTGAGCGTGTCGTTCGAGCGCCATGCAGAAAGCGCCGGCGGGGGCGAGACCACCACGGTGTTCGCGCGCGATCTGACCGGCCGCAAGAAGGCCGAGGCGCACCGCAACGAGCTGGAAGCCCAACTGCGCGAATCGCACAAGATGCAGGCCGTGGGCACCATGGCCGGCGGCATTGCGCACGACTTCAATAACATCCTGAGCGCCATTCTGGGCAACGTGGAATTGGCCAAGGCCGACTGCGCACCGGGTTCGCCCGTGCTGGAGAGCCTGCTGGAGATCGACAAGGCCGGCCGCCGCGCGCGCGACCTGGTGCGCCAGATCCTGACCTTCAGCCGCAACGAGCCGCCCAAACGCACCGCCGTATCACTGGCCGAGGTGGTGCACGACACCGAGCGACTGCTGCGCGTGACGATGCCCCCCGCCATCGAACTGCACATGCACTTGCAGCAGGGCCTGCCCCCCGTGTTGGGCGACGCGACACAGGTGGAGCAAGCCCTGCTGAACCTGTGCACCAACGCCGTCCACGCCATCCAGGGCCAGGGCGCAGAGCGCGGCAGCATTCACGTGGAGGCCTTTGCCCTGCAGCCCGAACAGCGCTTGAGCGAACGCCTGGGCCTGGCTGCAGCCGAATACGTGGCGCTTTCCGTGCGCGACAGCGGCCCCGGCATGGACGCGGCCACGCTGGAGCGCATCTTCGAGCCTTTCTTTACCACCAAGCCCGTGGGCCAGGGCACCGGCCTGGGCTTGGCCGTGGTGCACGGTGTGATGCGCACACACGAAGGCGGCGTGGACGTGCAAAGCGCGCCCGGGCATGGCAGCAAGTTCACGTTGTACTTTCCGGTGGCACCGCAAAGCCCTGGCGACGGCGCGGCGGCAGCGGGCGCACCGGCGGCGGACGACGCCGCACAGGCAACCGCGGCCACCACGCCGCCCGCCCCCACCGCAGACAACCCCGACTGCTCGCCCCCACCGCGCAAGCCGCACGTGATGTATGTGGACGACGACCAGGCGCTGGTCTTTTTGGTGCAGCGGCTGTTGCGGCGGCGCGGGTACGAAGTCAGCGGCTTCACCGACCCGCACGAGGCCACGGCCGCACTGCGCGGGGCACCTCACTGCTACGACCTGCTGGTGACCGACTACAACATGCCCGGCTTCTGCGGCGTGGACCTGGTGCGCGAGGCGCGCCTGATCCGCCCCGATCTGCCCGTCGCCCTCGCCTCTGGTTACGTCACCGCAGAAATCGAAGAGGCCGCGCGGGCCGAGGGCGCGCGGGCGCTGATCCACAAGCCCAACGATGTGGAAGAGCTGTGCGCCACCGTGCAGCGACTGATCTCCGAAAACGCCGCGGGCCATGACGCTGCCTGACGCCCTGCCGGGCGCGGTACACACAGTGCAGGCCGTGCACGCGGTACACGAAGACGAGCATCTGTTGGTGCTGAAAAAGCCTGCCGGCCTGCTCTGCGTGCCTGGACGCGGCCCCGACAAGCAGGACTGTCTGAGCGCCCGCGCGCAGCAACGCTGGCCCGGCGCGCTCATCGTCCACCGGTTGGACCAGGCCACCTCCGGCCTGGTGCTCATGGCCCGCCACATCGAGATGCAGCGGCGCCTGAGCCACGCCTTTGCCGAACGCCAGGTGCACAAGCGCTACCAGGCCGTGGTGCAGGGGCTGGCAGGCGACAAAGGCGCAGCGGATGGCAATTGGAGCGACATCCACCTGCCGATTGCAGCCGACTGGGAACGGCGCCCCCTACGCACCATCGACCACGCCGCGGGCAAACCCAGCCACACGCGCTGGCGCGTGCTGTCGCAAGACGCTGCGGCACAGACCACCCGCGTGGAGCTGGAGCCCATCACGGGCCGCACCCACCAGTTGCGCGTGCACCTGGCGGCCATCGGCCACCCCATCCTGGGCGACGCGCTGTATGCGGATGCCGCCACACATGCGCAGGCCCCGCGACTGCTGCTGCACGCCAGCCATCTGGCGTTCATCCATCCCAACTCGGGCGAGCAGGTCGCGCTGGAATGGGCGGCCGATTTTTGATCGAATTGCTCTCTAGCGCTGGATACATAAGCACTATCAGCTACTCATTTGATAGCACCTGGCACCATGCGGTCCGTCAATGCGGGCCCGGCGGTGTCGGGCGTGACATCGCCCATTGCACGGTGAGGATGCTACCCAGCACCACCAGCATGCCCACCAGCGACACCCCCGTCATCGCCTGCCCCAGCAGCGCCCAGCCCAGCAGCACAGCCGTGACCGGGCTCAGCAAACCCAGGGACGAGACCGCCACCGATGGCAGGCGCGCAATGCCCCGGAACCACAGCGCATAGGCCACCAGCGCACCTGCCAGGCTGAGGTACGCATACCCCGCCACGTTGGTGGCCGTGAGCGTGGGCAGCGGCGGGTCTACCACCCAGGCCACGGGCGCCAGCATGATGCCGCCAGCCAGCAGTTGCCAGCCGGTGAAGGCCAGCACCGGCAGGTCAGACCGCCACCGGCGCGACCAGAACGTGCCCGCCGCCATGCACAGCGTGCCCGCCAGCGCGGCGGCCACGCCCACCATGTCCCAGCGCGCGCCCGGCGACAGCAGCAGCGCCGCCATGCCCGCCACGCCCAGCGCGCCCGCCGCGAGGGCCACGGCCGGTGGCCGGCGATGGTCGAGCGCCCAGGTCAGCCCCACCACCACCAGCGGCCCGATGGCCCCCACCACCGCCGCCACGCCACCCGGCAGCCGGTAGGCCGCCACGA
>JBCNOJ010000206.1:0-8516 GCA_039593925.1 Acidovorax sp. | reverse complement strand
CAACCTGGAAGTGGGCGCAACCCTGCTGTCCGGTTCGGAAGCCCCGATCCGCGCTGGCAACACGCTGCCTATCCGCAACATCCCCGTCGGTTCGACGATCCACTGCATCGAGCTCAAGCCCGGTGCTGGTGCTCAGATCGCCCGCTCGGCTGGTGCTTCGGCAACGCTGCTGGCCCGCGAAGGCGTGTACGCCCAGGTGCGTATGCGCTCTGGCGAAGTGCGCAAGATCCACATCGAATGCCGCGCCACCATCGGTGAAGTGGCCAACGAAGAACACAGCCTGCGCCAACTGGGCAAGGCCGGTGTGAAACGCTGGATGGGTATTCGCCCAACGGTTCGCGGCGTGGCCATGAACCCTGTGGATCACCCTCACGGTGGTGGCGAAGGCCGCACCGGCGAAGGCCGCCATGCAGTCGATCCTTGGGGCAATCTGACCAAGGGTTATCGCACCCGTAACAACAAGCGCACACAGATCATGATCGTGTCGCGTCGCAAGAAGTAAGGGGTAACAGATGACTCGCTCTCTTAAAAAGGGTCCATTTGTTGACCATCACTTGCTGGCCAAGGTCGAAAAGGCCGTTGCCACCAAGGACAAGAAACCAGTCAAGACTTGGTCGCGTCGCTCCATGGTTCTGCCCGAGTTCATCGGTCTGACCATCGCCGTGCACAACGGCAAGCAGCACGTGCCGGTCTATGTCACCGACCAGATGGTGGGCCACAAGCTGGGCGAATTCGCCCTGACGCGCACCTTCAAGGGTCACCCCGCTGACAAAAAAGCGAAGAAGTAAGGAACGACCATGTCTGAAACACGTGCAGTCCTCCGGGGCGTTCGTCTGTCGGTCGACAAGGGCCGTCTGGTCGCCGATCTGATCCGCGGCAAGAAAGTGGACCAAGCCCTGAACATCCTGACGTTCACGCAGAAAAAAGCTGCCGGTATCGTCAAGAAGGTGCTGGAGTCGGCCATCGCCAACGCCGAGCACAACGACGGTGCCGATATTGACGAACTCCGCGTCAAGACCATCTATGTTGAGCAAGGCACCACGCTCAAGCGTTTCACCGCGCGCGCCAAAGGCCGCGGCAACCGCATCAGCAAGCCCACGTGCCATGTGTACGTGACGGTTGGCAACTAAAGGCTCGGAAGACTATGGGACAAAAAATCCATCCTACCGGCTTCCGCCTTGCGGTCAGCCGCAACTGGTCCAGCCGTTGGTACGCCAGCAACCGCGACTTCGCGGGCATGCTGGCCGAAGACATCAAGGTGCGTGAGTACCTGAAGGCTAAGCTCAAGAACGCGGCCGTGTCGCGCATCCTGATCGAGCGTCCTGCCAAGAACGCCCGCATCACCATTTACTCGGCACGTCCTGGTGTGGTGATCGGCAAGAAGGGCGAAGACATCGAGAACCTGAAGAAGGAACTCGCCACTCGCCTGGGCGTGCCCGTCGCAGTGAACATCGAAGAAGTGCGCAAGCCTGAAATCGATGCCAAGCTGATCGCCGACAGCATCACGCAGCAGCTCGAAAAGCGCATCATGTTCCGTCGCGCCATGAAGCGCGCCATGCAGAACGCCATGCGTCTGGGTGCCCAGGGCATCAAGATCATGTCGTCCGGCCGTCTGAACGGTATCGAAATCGCTCGTACCGAGTGGTACCGTGAAGGCCGCGTGCCACTGCACACACTGCGTGCGGACATCGACTACGGCACCTCTGAAGCCAAGACCACCTACGGTGTGATCGGCGTCAAGGTCTGGGTCTACAAGGGTGACACGCTGGGCCGCAATGACCTGCCCGCCGTGGAAACGCCTCGTCCAGACGAAGAGCGCCGCCCACGCGGCCCACGCCGTGATGGCCGCCCAGGTGGCGACCGTCCAGGCGCAGGCCGTGGCCCACGTCGTCCTGTCGGTGGCAACACCGCTCCGGCCGACGGCAGCGACAAGCCAGCGGAAGCTGGTGGCGCTGATAACAATGCCGTTAAGCGCGTACGCAAGGTCGCCGCGCCCGCTACAGCAGCGGACGGTAAAGGAGAATAAAGATGCTGCAACCTGCTCGCCGCAAATACCGCAAGGAGCAAAAGGGCCGTAATACCGGTGTCGCAACGCGGGGTGCCTCCGTTGCGTTCGGTGATTTCGGTCTGAAGTGCACCGACCGTGGCCGCTTGACGGCCCGTCAGATCGAGGCTGCACGCCGTGCAATCTCCCGTCACGTGAAGCGTGGCGGCCGTATCTGGATCCGCGTGTTCCCGGACAAGCCAATCTCTACCAAGCCCGCAGAAGTGCGTATGGGTAACGGTAAGGGCAACCCCGAGTACTACGTGGCCGAAATCCAGCCCGGCAAGATCGTTTTCGAAATCGTCGGTGTGCCTGAAGAACTGGCCCGCGAAGCGTTCCGCCTGGCTGCTGCCAAGCTGCCGCTGCGCACCACGTTCGTCAGCCGTCACCTTGGCGCGTAATTCAGGAGAACAAGCAATGAAGACTACTGAACTGCGCCAAAAAGACGTTGCCGGCATCGAAGCTGAAATCAAGGCTCTGCAGAAGGCCCACTTCGGCCTGCGCATGCAGAAGGCTACGCAGCAACTGGGTAACACCAACACGCTGCGCACCACCCGCCGCGATATCGCCCGTGCCAAGACCATTCTTGCTGAAAAGCAAGCCGCCAAGTAAGGAGCCCACATGACGGAACCTAAAAAATCCCTCAAGCGCACCTTGGTTGGCAAGGTGGTCAGCGACAAGCGTCAAAAGACTGTGACCGTGCTGGTCGAGCGCCGTGTGAAGCACGAGCTCTACGGCAAGATCGTTGCGAAGTCGAGCAAGTACCACGCCCATGACGAAAATGGCGAGTACAAGCTGGGCGACGTGATCGAGATCACCGAGAGCCGTCCGCTCTCCAAGACCAAGAACTGGGTTGCGACCCGCTTGGTGCAAAAGGCAGGCCTGCTGTAATCCAGCTTGCCCCTGCCGCCGGCCAAAACCCCAGGCGGCATGGCTCTTCAAAACGACCCACAATGTGGGTCGTTTTGCTTTGTGGACCCGCTTTTGAACGGGCTCTTCGCAAGGCATTTCCCTTCCCAATCTTTCTCCCGCATTACCTCAAGGAAACAGCAATGATCAAAGTCGGTGACACCCTGCCAGCCAGCACGCTGATGGAATACTCGGAAGTTGAAGGCGAGGGCTGCAGCATTGGCCCCAACCCAGTGGTCGTCGAAAAAGCCACTGCGGGCAAGACGATTGCACTGTTCGCCCTGCCTGGCGCCTTCACGCCCACCTGCTCGGCGAAGCATGTACCGGGTTATGTGGAGAAAGCGGCCGAATTCAAAGCGGCTGGCGTGGACGAGATCTGGTGCGTGAGCGTGAATGATGCGTTCGTGATGGGCGCCTGGGCGCGCGACCAGAAGACCGATGGCAAAGTCCGCATGCTGGGCGATGGCAGCGCGGCTTTTGCCCAGGCCACCGGCCTCACGCTGGACTTGACGAGCAAGGGCATGGGCGTGCGCAGCAACCGCTACTCGATGCTCGTCAAAGACGGCAAGGTGGTGACGCTGAATGTGGAAGCGCCTGGCAAGTTTGAAGTGAGCGACGCCGAAACCCTGCTGCAGCAGGCCAAGCAGGCCAAGCAGGCCTAAAGCACGTCGCGTTTCCGGCCGATGCCAGCCGCTAGCCATACAGTGAAAGCAAGCGCTCGCATTGACCGGACTCAGCGGGGTTAGGACGGGCCAGCGGGAGCGGCCTGTCCGTGAATCACCACCAGCGCAGCTTTGCGCTAGCAGGCCCGGCTGCTGCCGGATGAAAAGTACCGCGCCCGATATCTACCCAGTAGTCCATGATTGCTACGGTTAATGTAGCTAGCAGCGCTTTGCCAGAAAGCGCTAGGGGCCGAAAAGGTTAAAAAATCTCGACCTTGAGATAGTGTGCGCCCGCAATGGGGTTGTGGTAGTACGGTGGGATCTCTTCAAAGCCCAGATCGGTGTACAGCGCCCGCGCTGACTCCATGTCGTCCAGGGTGTCCAGCAGCACGCAGGCATACCCTGCCTGGCGCGCCTTGTCGAGGATGGCCTCTGCCAGTTCGCGGCCCAGGCCGAAGCCACGAAAGGCTTTGCGCACGAACAGCCGCTTCATCTCGCTGGCATTGGGGTAGTCTGCGTTGTCCAGCGGGCGCAGTGCGCAACAGCCTGCCACGGCACCCTCGACCTCAGCCAAGAGCAGGGCGCCTCGGGGCTCGGCGTAGTCGCCGGGCAACTGGGCCAGTTCGCTCTCAAAGTCTTGAAAGCACAGGTCCACACCCAGGGCGCTGGCGTATTCGATGAAGATTTGGCGGACGGCTTCCATGTCGGCGGGGGTCGCCGGGGTCCGCAGGGTCACTGAGGGCTTGTCCAAAACAAGGGCTGGTTAAACACAACGAAAGCCGCAGTGTAGCGAGTCCGATCAGAACGCCACTGCCGCGGCCAATGTGGACACCCACCACGCCAGGCCGAGGCTTAGTGCCAGGACCACCAGTGCCACCAGGCGGCTGGCGGTGTCATCGCGCGATGGCGTGCTGGGGGCTGCAAGCTGCTTGTCGCCCTGAACCATGGGACGCACCAGGCGCTGGCGGCGAACCAGCACGTAGAAAAAGACGGCCGCCACATGCAGGCCGACGAGCCCCAGCACCAGATATTGGCCAATTTCCTTGTGGTAGCCAGTGGCCTGCCCCACAACGGCATTGCTGACAAACCGGGTGAGCGGACCGGCAAACGCGATCTCGTCATCACTGAGCAGCCCGGTGGCCACCTGCGCCACCAACACCGCCAGCAGCGCAAAAACAGACAACGCACCCAGCGGGCTGTGGCCGATGGCATCTTCTGCGTGCGACTGGCCGCGCAGGTAGCGCACCAGCCGTGCGGGCGAGTAAACGAAGGTGGCAAAGCGCGACCAACGCCCGCCGATGACGCCCCAGACGATGCGAAACACCAACAGCGCCAATACCAGATAGCCCAGCCTGAAGTGCCACTCCATGGCATTGCCACCGACCTTGGCCGTGACCACGAGGCCGATCACGCTGGCTGCCAGGGCCCAGTGGAAGACGCGGGTGGGCAAGTCCCAGATGCGGACGGTGTGGGGTGCGTTGGTCATGGTGGGGCGCTCAAGCGAAGTGCCGAGGGAGGAAATGGGGTGCCGACATTGTGCGTGAGCGCGCGGCGGCTAGGAAGGGTTGCATCAAGATCAGCGCAAGCGCCGCCGAAACGGCATACTCCGCTGCGCAAGCCCGGTTTTTCTGTTCCCCTCCCCACGAAAAAAGGAAGTTCTCATGAAAGCACTTGCCGCGTTCACCCTTGCTGCCGCCGCGCTGACGCTGTCGGCCCCCGCGTCGGCCCAGTTCGCCAAAGCCGAAGATGCCATCAAATACCGCCAAAGCGCGCTGTTTGTGATGGGCCAGCACTTCAGCCGCATCGGCGCCATGGCCAACGGCCGCGCGCCGTTCGATGCCAAGGTGGCCCAGGACAACGCCGAGGTAGTGGCCCAGATGGCCAAATTGCCGTGGGCGGGCTTTGGCGCAGGCACCGACAAGGGGGCGCCCACGAAGGCGCTGCCAGAGATCTGGACCGAGCAGGCCAAGTTCAAGGAGCATTCGGACAAGCTGGAGGCAGAGGCCGTCAAGCTGGCGGCGGCTGCCAAGACGGGCAACCTGGACAACCTCAAGGCCGCTTTCGGTGCCACGGCGGGCACCTGCAAGGCCTGCCACGACAACTACCGCGCCAAATGACAGGCCGCAGCCCTGAGCGGCTGCGCGGTTGAGCCGAGTCGCCCCTCTTCCGACGGATTCGAAGTTCCGAAAGGGGCGATGCCAGTGCTGCAGGGCGGGCCTCGTGCGGCTGTCGATGAAGCCGCGTGGTGGCCTTGCCATGTCACTCTGCAAAAATGATAGCTGCTCGCGCTTGCCCCATAAGCGCAAAAGGCCGATTTCGCTTGAAATCGGCCTTTGTTTTTGGAAGTGGCTGCAGTGAGTGGAGCGTTCAGCTTTCGGCCAGCAGTTTCTCGATCAGCTGGTGCAGTTCCGGGAAGCTCGGTGCGCCCACGTAGGTTTTCACGATCTCACCGCGCTTGTTCACGATGAAGGTGGAAGGCGTGAGCCGCACATCGCCCCAGGCCTTGGCCACTGCGCCCGTGTTATCGATGGCCACCTTGAAGGGCAGCTTGCGGGTTTCTGCAAAGTTCACCACGTAGCTGGGCGGGTCGTAGGCCATGGCCACGGCCACGGTGTCGAAGCCCTTGCCCTGGTACTTGTTGTAGGTGGCAACAATCTCAGGCATCTCGGCCACACAGGTGGTGCAGCTGGTGGCCCAGAAATTCACCAAGGTCACCTTGCCCTGCATGTCTGCGGTGGTCTTGCTGGAGCCATCAAGCAGCACAAACGTGGAGTCGGGCGCGGTGGAACGGCCCGTATCCAGGTACACATAAGCGCCAACGGCCACGAAGGCCGCCACCGCCACCCCTGCTGCCCAATGTTTTACTGCCATGCTCTTTTTCCGTTCATCCAGCCGTCTGTTGGCTGATTTGGCTAATTTGGTTGCCAATGGACGCCAACACCGCAGTCCCTTGCCGCTTGCCCTGCAGGCATCGCCTTCGGCATTGTGCCGGATGCGCTAGCTACCAGCCTATCCGCACACACAGCGCGGAGGGTGGAGTCGGATGCTGCGCAAAAGTTCTGTGCGTGTCCATGCGCGATGCGTGCGTTGGGGTGCTTCTCGCGTGCTCGATGCACTTGACCGCAGCGGCCCGCCGGCGGTCTGCAAGACGTGGTCTGCACGCGGCCAGGCAGCGGCCTCGGAGTGACGGGCAAGATACCCGTACGCGACTGTTGATAATCACCCGATGAACAGGACAACCCCCGGGGCCCGCGGTCCCTTGCCGATGCGGTCGTGGACGACGATGGCAATGGCCCTATTGCTCTGCGGATGCAGCCCCGCCCTCAACTGGCGCAGTGTGCAGATACCGGAAGGCGCCATCACCATCACCTTACCCTGCAAGCCTGACCACGCCACGCGCTCCGTGGAGCTGGCGGGCGCGCCCGCCGAGTTGTCCATGACCGGCTGCGACGCAGACGGTGCCACTTTTGCGGTGTCGCACCTGCTGCTCGCTGACCCCGCCCAGGTGGGTGCCGCGCTGACGCACTGGCGCATCGCCATGCTGGCCAACCTTGGGCCCGGTGCTGCGGCCACGGCGGTGGATGTTCCCTATGCACCCGCCGGCGTTCTGCCCGTACCGCAATCGGTGCGTACCACTGCACAGGGGCAGCGGCCCGACGGAACTGCAGTCCACGCTCAGGCCGTGTGGTTTGCCCGCGCGCTGGGCCCGCAGGTGCGGCTGTACCACGCTGTGGTCTACACGCCCAAGCCCCGGCCGGAAGCGGCCGAGCCATTCTTCGCCGGGCTGGTGCTGCAATGAGCGGGGTGCTGCCACGGCGCACGGCCGTCATCGTGTTTCTGGCCTTTGCTTTTGCGTATTTCCTGTCGGCGCTGGTGCGAGCCGTCACCGCCACGCTGGCGCCGACCCTGGCGGACGAGTTCGCGCTGCAGGCCAGCGATCTGGGATTGCTGGCGGGGGGGTATTTTCTGGGGTTCTCGGCCACGCAGCTGCCGCTGGGCACCTGGCTGGACCGCTATGGCCCGCGGAAGGTGGCGCTGGGTTTCTTGGGGGTGGCTGTGGTGGGAAGCCTGGTCTTCTCCGCGGCCACGGGGTTCTCCGGCCTGCTGGCGGGGAGGGTGTTGTGCGGCGCTGGTGTCAGCGCCTGCCTGATGGCACCGCTCACGGGTTACCGGCGCTGGCTGGACCCCACGGCGCAAATGCGCGCCAATTCCTGGATGCTCATGACCGGTTCGTTCGGCATGGTGGCGTCCACCTTGCCGGTGCAATGGGCGTTGCCACTGGTGGGCTGGCGCCCCTTGTTCTGGGGGCTGGCCGTGCTCATTGCGTTGTCGATGGTGCTGATCGCCGTGTGGGTGCCGCGGTGGACCGCCACCCAGGCAGCCCCCAGCGCCCAGGACGCCGCCGTGCCCCCGGGCTACGCCATGGTGTGGCGCCATCCCTACTTCCAGCGCATGGCACCGCTCGGGTTTTTTGTGTATGGCGGCATGGTGGCCATGCAGACGCTGTGGGCCGGGCCCTGGATGCAAAGGGTGGCGGGCTATACGCCGCTGGAGTCGGCCACCGGGCTGTTCTGGATCAACGTGTCCATGTTGTGCACCTTCTGGACCTGGGGCATGGCCAGCCCGTGGCTGTTGCGCAGAGGGTATGGCGCAGACCGGCTCATGGCCGCGGGACTGCCGCTGTGCCTGGTGGTTCTGCTGGGCATCATCGTGGCAGGACCGCAAGCGGGCGGCGGGGCATGGGCGTTGTTCTGTGTGTCGTGCACGTTCGTGTCGCTGTCGCAGCCCGCAGTGGCGCTGGCGTTTCCGCAGGCGCTGGCGGGGCGGGCCTTGTCGGCCTACAACCTGGTGATCTTCTCGGGCGTGTTTGTGGTGCAGTGGGGCATTGGGCTGGCTGTGGA
>JBCNOJ010000205.1:0-8521 GCA_039593925.1 Acidovorax sp. | reverse complement strand
ACCATCGTCTACCGCCGGGGTGCTGAGGCCATGTCGGCATCGGCCGTGGAGCAGCAATGGGCGCAGACGAACGGCGTGACCATCCGCCACTGGGCCGCACCCAAGGAGGTGCTGAGCGAAAACGGCGCGGTGAAGGGCGTGCGCTTCGCGGCCACGGCACTGAGCGGCGGCAAGCTGGTGGAAACCGGTGAAACCTTCACGCTCGAAGCCGACATGGTGCTCAAGGCCATTGGCCAGACCTTTGTGGCCGAGCCCGTGGGCAGCCGCATTGCGCTGGAGGGCGGGCGCATCGCCACCGATGCCGAAGGCCAGACCAGCCTGCAACGTGTGTGGGCGGGTGGCGACTGCCGCGTGGGCGGCCGCGACCTCACGGTGGAGGCGGTGGAGCACGGCAAGGTTGCCGCTGTGTCCATCCACGCCGCATTGATGGCTTGAGATGGCCTGAAGTGGCCTGAACCCCTTCACCCCAGTTTTCACGGGAGCACCCCATGGCAGACATTCGCAGCAATTTTCTGGGCATCCAAAGTCCCAACCCCTTCTGGCTCGCGTCCGCACCACCCACTGACAAAGAGGTCAACGTCACCCGCGCCTTCGAGGCGGGCTGGGGCGGTGTGGTGTGGAAGACGCTGGGCGAAGACCCTCCAGTAGTCAACGTCAACGGCCCGCGCTACTCCACGCTGATGTCGCAAGACCGCCGCGTGATCGGCCTGAACAACATCGAGCTGATCACCGACCGGCCGTTGCAGACCAACCTCGAAGAGATCAAGCGGGTTAAGCGCAACTGGCCCGACCGGGCCATGATCGTCTCGCTGATGGTGCCTTGTGTGGAAGAGAGCTGGAAGAACATCCTGCCACTGGTGGAAGACACCGGTGCTGATGGCATTGAACTCAACTTCGGCTGCCCGCACGGCATGAGCGAGCGTGGCATGGGCGCGGCCGTGGGCCAGGTGCCTGAATACATCCAGATGGTCACGGCCTGGTGCAAGCACTACAGCAAGCTGCCCGTGATCGTGAAGCTCACGCCCAACATCACCGACGTGCGCCACCCCGCGCGTGCGGCCAAGGCGGGCGGGGCCGATGCGGTGTCGCTGATCAACACCATCAACTCCATCATGGGCGTCGACCTGGACCGCATGGTCATGAGCCCGAGCACCGACGGCTGGGGCTCGCACGGCGGCTACTGCGGACCGGCCGTCAAGCCTATTGCGCTCAACATGGTGGCCGAGATTGCGCGCGACGCACAGACTGCCGGTCTGCCCATCAGCGGCATTGGCGGCATCACCACCTGGCGCGATGCGGCCGAGTACATCGCGCTGGGCTGCGGCACGGTGCAGGTGTGCACCGCCGCAATGGTCTACGGCTTCAAGATCGTGCAGGACATGTGCGATGGGCTGTCCAACTTCATGGACGAGCACGGCTACGCCACGCTCGACGACTTCAAGGGCCAGGCCGTGCCTACCGTGAAGGACTGGAAAAACCTCAACCTCAACCACATCGAAAAAGCGGTCATCAACCAGGATGCCTGCATCCAGTGCGGCCGCTGCCATGTGGTGTGCGAAGACACCTCGCACCAAGCCATCGCCTTCACCAAGGAAGGCGGCGTGCGCAAGTTCGAAATCAACGAGGCCGAGTGCGTGGGCTGCAACCTGTGCGTGTCGATCTGCCCCGTGCCCGAGTGCATCACCATGCGCGCGCTGGAGCCCGGCGAAGTCGATGTGCGCACCGGCAAGACGGTGACGGGCGAATACGCCAACTGGACCACGCACCCCAACAACCCGCAGCGTGTGTCTGCCGCGGCTTGATATGCGCCCATGCGTGCGTTTGCCACAGGCCCCGCAAAGCGTTGTGACAGCACCCGTTGCGGTGCCGATTTGCAACGCATGCTGCACTGCATCTGGTGCAGTTCTTGCGTGATCTCTAGCATCGCTCGCTTCCTTTTGCCCGCGTTCTGCGAGCACCGGACGGCCGGACCAGACTGCGGGTTGTGTGCAACCCCGATGACGTCTTTGACAGGAGTACAGGCATGACCAACAGTACCGGCAGCGCGGCCCACGTGGCGGGGCACATGCCCGGCGCAGCAACCAACACGCTCGCCAATGAAGATCTGCTCCCCACCACCGCCGCGCAGCGACACTGGACGTGGAAGGACTTTGCCGCGCTCTGGGTGGGCATGGTCGTGTGTGTGCCCACCTACACCATGGCCAGTTCCATGCTGGACCAGGGCTTTACCTGGCAGATGGCGGTGTGGCTGGTGTTCCTGGCCAACTGCATCGTGCTAGTGCCCATGGTGCTCATCGGGCGCGTAGGGCCCCGGTACGGGGTGCCGTTCCCGGTGCTGGCGCGGGCATCGTTTGGCGTGAAAGGCGCCAACCTGCCCGCCGTGCTGCGCGGCCTGGTGGCGTGTGGCTGGTTTTCCATCAACTGCTACTTTGGCGCGCTGGCGCTGCATGGATTCCTCAACATCCTGGGCATGAACCTGGCTGGACCGGCCGATGGACAGACCATCAGCACCTCGCAGTTCATGTGCTTTCTGGCGTTCTGGGCGGTGCACATCTGGTTCATCTGGAAGGGGCCGGAGTCCATCCGCATGCTGGAGGTGATAGCGGCGCCGCTGATGATCATTGCGTCCATCGTGCTGGTGGTGGTACTGATGATGAGGGTGCCTTCGGGCCAGCTCTTCAACCTGCCCGCCAAGGTGGTCGAGGGCGGACCCAAGACCTGGGCGGCGCTGACGGGCCTGGTGGGCTTCTGGGCCACGCTGGCGCTCAACATCCCGGACTTCACCCGCTTTGCCAAATCGCAGAAGGACCAGGTCGTGGGCCAGGCCATCGGCCTGCCCATTCCCATGGCGCTGTTCTCCATGGTGGGCGTGATCGGCTTCTCGGCCTCAGCCATCCTGTACGGCAAGGCCCAGCTGTTCCCTGATGGTCTGCTCACGCAGATGGGCAGTGTGGCTGCCGGCCTGGGTCTGCTGGTGATCTTGCTGGCCAACCTCACGACCAACGTGGCCGCCAACCTGGTGTCGCCGTCGTATGACTTCAGCCAGTGCGCGCCGTCCAAGATCAGCTTCCGCATGGGCGGCCTGATCGCTGCGGGCATCGGCCTGCTGTTCATGCCCTGGAAGCTGTTGGCCACCTCGGGCGGCTACCTGTTCACCTGGCTGGGCGGCTACGGCACGCTGCTGGGCGCCATCGCGGGCATCCTGCTGGTGGATTACTACCTGGTGCGCAAGAGCGAACTGAAGGTGGACGACCTTTACCGCCGTGGCGGTGAATATGAGTACAGCAACGGCTGGAACCTGCAGGCCCTGATTGCCTTTGCACTGGGCGTGCTGCCCTGCCTGCCGGGCTACCTGGCGGTGTCGGGTGTGGTGGACAAGGCGGGCATGCCTGCCATCTGGCTGTCGCTGTTCGACTCGGGCTGGTTCTTCAGCCTGGCGGTGGCCGGCACCTACTACTACCTGACGGCCAAGAAGAAGTGATGCCCCGGACCCTGCCTGGGCCTGGTGCCAGCGCAGGGTACCCTTTTTTGAATTGATCCGTATCCCCGAAGGAGACCCCCATGACCCAAGCCATGACCCAAGCCCTTGTGATCCGCGGTGGCACCGTGGTCAACGCCGACCGTGAACAGCGCGCCGATGTGTTGTGCGTCGATGGCCGCATCGTGGCCGTGGGGGAGGACGCTGCGGCGCAGGCCCCTGCGGGTGCAGAGACGCTGGACGCCAGCGGCCAGTACGTGCTGCCCGGTGGCATCGACCCGCACACGCACATGCAACTGCCGTTCATGGGCACCGTCACCATGGACGACTTCTTCACCGGTACGGCGGCCGCGCTGGCGGGCGGCACCACGAGCATCATCGACTTCGTGATCCCCGACCCGCAGGAGCCGCTGATGGATGCCTACCGCAAGTGGCGCGGCTGGGCTGAAAAATCGGCGGCCGACTATTCCTTCCACGTCGCTGTCACCTGGTGGAGCGAGCAGGTGCGCGCCGACATGGGCACGCTGGTGCACGAAGAAGGCGTGAACAGCTTCAAGCACTTCATGGCCTACAAGAACGCCATCATGTGCGACGACGAAACCCTGGTGAACAGCTTCAAGCGCGCGCTGGAACTGGGCGCCATGCCCACGGTGCACGCCGAAAACGGCGAGCTGGTCTACCTGCTGCAGCAGGAGGTCGCCAAGATGGGCATCACCGGCCCCGAGGGCCACCCGCTCTCGCGCCCGCCCATGGTGGAGGCCGAGGCTGCCAACCGCGCCATTGCCATTGCCGACGTACTGGGTGTGCCCATCTACGTGGTGCACGTGAGCTGCATGGAATCCGCCGACGCCATTGCCCGCGCCCGCGCACGCGGCCAGCGCGTGTACGGCGAGGTGCTGGCTGGCCACCTGCTGGTGGACGACAGCGTGTACCGCGACCCCGACTTTGCCAAGGCCGCCGCCTACGTGATGAGCCCACCCTTCCGCCCCAAGGGCCACCAGGAGGCGCTGTGGCGCGGCCTGCAATCGGGCCAGCTGCACACCACGGCGACGGACCACTGCACCTTCTGCGCCGCGCAGAAGGCCATGGGCAAAGAAAACTTCGCCAAGATCCCCAACGGCACGGGCGGCGTGGAAGAGCGCATGGCTGCGCTGTGGGATGGCGGTGTTAACACCGGCCGCCTCACGCCCTGCGAGTTCGTGGCTATCACCTCGGCCAATGCCGCCAAGCTGTTCAACATCTACCCGCGCAAGGGCTACATCGGCGAAGGCGCCGATGCCGACCTGGTGCTGTGGGACCCACAAGGCACCAAGACCTTCTCGGCCAAGACCCAGTTCAGCAAGGGCG
Source organism: Acidovorax sp. (assembly GCA_039593925.1). Lineage (GTDB taxonomy): Bacteria > Pseudomonadota > Gammaproteobacteria > Burkholderiales > Burkholderiaceae_C > Acidovorax. Next base: position 3,696 of record JBCNOJ010000205.1, on the reverse strand, counting down.
ACTTCAACATCTTTGAAGGCCGCACCGTGCGCGGCATCCCCAGCCACACGGTGAGCCAAGGGCGTGTGGTGTATGCCAACGGTGATCTGCGCGCCGAGCAGGGCAAGGGCCGCTACATCAAGCGCCCGGCGTTTGGCGCCAACTTCCAGGCCGTGCAAAAGCGCGCGCAGGACCTGGCCCCCTCAGCGGTTGCCCGCTGAACCGACGGAGAACAACACCATGGACACCAAAGTCAAACCCAACATCGAAAACCTGCGCATCAACGGCCAGCGCCTGTGGGACTCGCTCATGGAGCTGGCGCAGGTCGGCGCCACCCCCAAGGGCGGCGTGTGCCGCCTCACCCTCACCGACCTGGACAAACAAGGCCGCGACCTCGTCACCCGCTGGGCGCGCGAGGCGGGCATGACGGTCACCATCGACAAAATCGGCAACGGCTTCATGCGCCGCCCCGGCCGCAATAACAACCTGCCACCCATCATGACCGGCAGCCACATCGACACCCAGCCCACGGGAGGCAAGTTCGACGGCAACTACGGCGTGCTGGCGGGTATCGAGGTGGTGCGCACGCTGAATGACCACGGCATCGAAACTGAAGCCCCCATCGAAGTGGCGTTCTGGACCAATGAAGAAGGCAGCCGCTTTGTGCCCGTGATGATGGGCTCGGGCGTGTTCGCCAAAGCCTTCACGCTGGAGCACGCCTACGCCGCTACCGACACCGAGGGCAAGACGGTGAAGGGCGAGCTGGAACGCATCGGCTACATCGGCGACCAGGAGCCTGGCGACCACCCCATCGGCGCCTACTTCGAAACCCACATCGAACAAGGCCCGGTGCTGGAAGACAACCACAAGACCATCGGCGTGGTCAGCGGCGTGCTGGGCATCCGCTGGTACGACTGCACCGTGACGGGCATGGAGGCCCACGCTGGCCCCACGCCCATGGCGCTGCGCAAGGATGCGCTGCAGGTGGCGGCGCAGCTGATGCAGGAAGTAGTGGCCTGCGCCCACCGCCACCCGCCGCACGGGCGTGGCACCGTGGGCATGGTGCACGTGCACCCCAACAGCCGCAACGTGATTCCGGGCCAGGTCAAGTTCAGCATCGACCTGCGCAACGCCACCGACGCAGAGTGCGACAGCATGGACAAGGACATCCGTGCCGTGGCTGCGAAGCTCAGTGCCGAAACCGGACTGCCCATCAAGATCGAGCTGGTGTCCAACTACCCGGCCCAGGTCTTCCACCCTGACTGCGTGGACGCCGTGGGGCGCGCGGCTGCGAAACTGGGTTATAGCCATATGCCCGCTGTGTCGGGTGCCGGGCACGATGCGGTGTATATGGCGCGCGTGGCGCCGGCGGGCATGGTGTTCATCCCGTGCAAGGACGGCATCAGCCACAACGAGATCGAAGACGCCAAGCCCGAGCACATTGAGGCCGGGTGCAATGTGCTGCTGCACGCCATGCTGGAGCGGGCTGGAATGTGAAGATTAAAAATGATAGCTGCTAGCGCTTACTGGATAAGCGCTAGAACCAATTTTTGCTTTAAATTGAATGCGGGTTGAGCAAGGTCTGGGTGCGCGGCAACCACTGAGCATGGCGGTGGCGATGTCATAAAAATGACACAGATGCCCCCGCCCGAAGACTGCTGGGGTGCCACGGCGGTGGGCTGCGGTGTATCGTTTCGTAACTTTTCACCCCGGCCCGCGAGGGCGCCGCCCATGAAACTCAAGACCCGCATTCTCTGGCTGTGTGCCGCCACCCTGCTTGGGCTACTGGTTCTGTCCGCGGTGGCCGCGACCACGCTTTATCAGTCCATGATGAAAGAGCGCACGGCGCAGTTGTCCAACCTGGTGGTACTGGCCCACGCCGCCGCGCAAAAGGCGCACGACCAGGAAAAGAGCGGAGCACTCTCGCGCGAGGACGCCATCAAGGAAGCCACCCGCACCATTGGCAGCTTTGTGGACAAGGACAAATACTTTTTCGTGCGCGGATTCACCAACGACGTGAACTACGTGCATCCCAACCCCAAGCGCATCGGCATTGTTGACGAGAAGGGCGGCAAGGAAGCCGGCGTGCGTTACCGCGCCGCGCTGCAGGGTGTCACGGTGGGCACCGTCACGGCGCCCGGCACCCGCCCCGGGGCCACGGAGCCGGTGGACAAGCTCTACGCCATCATCAAGTTCGAGCCCTGGGACTGGATCATCGGCTTTGGCGACTATGTGGACGACATCGAAACCGCCTTCTGGCGCAATACGGCCATCCTGCTGTCCATTGGCGCAGTGCTGATGCTCATCGTGGCGCTGATGGCGTGGCAAATGCTGCGCAGCCTGGTGCACCAGCTGGGCGGCGAGCCGCAATACGCTGCCGAGGTGGTCACCCAGATTGCCGAGGGCAACCTGGCGGTGGAGGTGAAGACGCTGCCCGGCGACACCACCAGCATCCTGCACGCCATCCGGGCCATGCGCGACAACCTCGCGCATTTGGTGAAGCAGGTGCGCGACAGCACCGACTCCATCACCACGGCCTCGTCGGAGATCGCCGCCGGGAACGGCGACCTCTCGGCCCGCACCGAGTCGCAAGCCAGCGCGCTGCAGCAAACGGCCGCGTCGATGGAGCAGCTCACCTCGACCGTACAGCAAAACGCCGCCAACGCCCGGCGCGCCGACGAGCTGGCCCGCGCCGCCTCCGACATGGCCGTGCGCGGTGGCGACGTGGTGCACCAGGTGGTGGGCACGATGGGCTCCATCGACCAGTCGTCGCGCAAGATCGTGGACATCATCAGCGTGATCGACGGCATCGCCTTCCAGACCAACATCCTGGCGCTGAACGCCGCGGTGGAGGCAGCGCGCGCTGGCGAACAGGGCCGGGGCTTTGCCGTGGTGGCCAGCGAAGTGCGCAGCCTGGCGCAACGCAGTGCCGAAGCCGCCAAGGAAATCAAGGGCCTCATCGACGACTCGGTGGCCAAGGTGGGCGTGGGTACCCAACTGGTGGAGCAGGCGGGTGCGACGATGAACGAGGTGGTGGCGGGCGTGAAGAGTGTGACCACCATGGTGGCCGAAATCAGTGCTGCCAGTGGCGAACAAAGCGCTGGCATTGCCCAGGTCAACCAGGCAGTGCTCCAGATGGACCAGAACACGCAGCAAAACGCTGCGCTGGTGGAAGAGGCCCTGGCCGCTGCGCAGTCGCTCAGCCAGCAGGCGGTGGTGTTGTCGCAAACGGTGGGGCAGTTCCGCGTGGCCTGAAGACAGCCAGCCAACCTCATTGGATTCCGTGTTCAGGCCATTTACCCCTGCGCGCCGACTGGCCAAATTTTTGCGCGCCCCACCAGTTTCGTCGGCCTGAGCGGTAAAACGGGACTGGACAAGCGACCAGACTGTGCGAAGATTCCCAGCGTCATGCCATGCCGCGCGTTGTTGCGGCTTTTCTTTGCTCCATCCCACTCCATGTTTGTGCCACTCCCGCCGTTTTCACTGCGCACGCCGATGGCGGCGGGCACGGTGTTTGGCCGCGTGCAGGCATGACGGTTTCTGCGCCTACGCCAGACGCGGGCCTGGCGGCTGACCGTCAGCCAAGTGCTTGCGCCCTTGCTGAGCGCGCCACGCGCTACGCAGCGTTCGAGTGGCTCTCCCGCCCTGTCTGGGTGTTTGACATTGATGGCCGCTGCGTGCACTGGGCCAACACCCAGGCGCTGTCCGTGTGGCACG
>JBCNOJ010000204.1:0-8550 GCA_039593925.1 Acidovorax sp. | reverse complement strand
GGCGCGGCTACCAACCCCAACCTGACGAAGCCTGGCTACAAGACCACCTTCCGTATCATTGCCAACGACAACGCTCTGGGCGCTGGTCTGGCTTTCTACGCTGTAGACACCCTGAAGCTCAAGACCGTTGCCATCATCGATGACCGTACTGCATACGGCCAAGGCGTGGCTGATGTGTTCAAGAAGACGGCCATTGCCAAGGGCATGAAGGTGGTGGACGAGCAGTTCACGACCGACAAGGCTACCGACTTCATGGCCATCCTGACCGCCATCAAGTCCAAGAACCCTGATGCCGTTTTCTACGGTGGTATGGACCCACAAGCCGGCCCTATGCTGCGCCAGATGGAACAGCTGGGCATGGGCAACGTGAAGTACTTTGGTGGTGACGGCGTCTGCACGTCCGAAATCGCCAAGCTGGCTGCTGGTGCCAAGACACTGGCCAACGTGATCTGCGCTGAAGGCGGTTCTTCGCTGGCCAAGATGCCCGGCGGCACGGCTTGGAAGGCCAAGTACGACGCCAAGTACCCCAACCAGTTCCAGGTGTACAGCCCATACACCTACGACGCTACGTTCCTGATCGTGGATGCCATGAAGCGCGCCAACTCGGTAGACCCCAAGGTTTACACGCCTGAACTGGCAAAGTCCAACTTCAAGGGTGTGACGTCGACGATCGCCTTCGAACCCAATGGCGAAATGAAGAACCCCGCCATCACCTTGTATGTATACAAGGACGGCAAGAAGACCCCTCTGTAATTCGCAGCAGGGTTATCAGAGTGGAGCGCTTCTGGCGCTCCCTCAATGCAAAAAGGCTTCCATTTGGAAGCCTTTTTTCATGACGACCTTCAGCGAAGAGCGGCGTCAGCGCCGAACCTGCAATGATCCCGGGTTCACGATGTTCGTGGGAGTGCCTTTGATGAAGTTGATGACATTGTCAAATGCAGCACCAAAATACAACTCGTAGCTGTCCTGCTCCACATACCCGATGTGTGGCGTGCAGATGCAGTTCTCCAGTCGCAACAGGGCATGGCCTTGCAAGATAGGCTCGCTCTCGAAAACATCCACTGCCGCCATGCCAGGCCGGCCACGGTTGAGTGCTGCAATCAGGGCGTCGGATTCGATCAGCTCCGCTCGCGAGGTGTTGACCAGCAGCGATGTCGGCTTCATGCACGAGAGATCTTCCAGGGAAATGATGCCCCGCGTTTCGTCGTTCAACCTCAGGTGCAGTGAAATCACGTCACACTGCGAAAAGAATTCTTCGCGCGTGGTGGCAGCCTGATAGCCATCGGTGAGCGCCTGTGCGCGGGAGGACTCTCGGCCCCAAACCCGCACATTCATGCCGAAGGCCCGGCCGTAGCCAGCCACCAGTTGGCCGATGCGGCCGTACCCCCAAATGCCCAGCGTTTTGCCACGCAGTACCGTACCGATACCGAAGTTGGGCGGCATGGATGCCGTCTTGAGCCCCGATTGCTGCCATGCGCCATGCTTGAGGTTGGAGATGTACTGGGGAAGGCGGCGCGTGGCAGCCATCACCAAGGCCCAGGTCAGCTCCGCCGGGGCTACGGGAGAGCCAACACCCTCAGCGACGGCAATACCGCGTTCGGTGCATGCCGCCACGTCAATATGGGCGCCAACTTTGCCGGTCTGCGCTATGAGCTTGAGACGGGGAAGCTTTTCTACCAGTTGTCGGGTGATCTGCGTGCGCTCTCGGACCAGCACGATGATGTCTGCGTCCTTGAGCCTCACAGAAAGTTGGCCAAGCCCCTTGACGGTGTTGGTGTAGACCTTGGCGGTGTACGCGTCGAGCCGGGATGCGCAGTGAAGCTTGCGGACTGCGTCCTGGTAGTCGTCGAGAATCACAATGTTCATACCGCCATTGTGCCTTGGCGCAAAGCGCCAGAGGGTTCGCAAAGCCTTTGGCGTGGCTGCAAGCTGCCAGGTTTTGGTGACCGAGTGTTGGTTTGCGCCTGCCCACCTGCAGCGGTTTCAATGTGCTGCCTTTAACCTCGCGTCCCGGGCACATGCGCATCAGCCTCTAATGCGCTTGAAGCCCTTCCAGATCAGCCAGTCGGTCCAGCTCAGCACAGACATCGGCCATTCGCCCCGTAATGACCAGCTTGCCTGTCCCCCTCTCAGAAATCCGGCGGAGCACCTTTGGCGCGGTGGGCGTGCTGCGTTCCGCGGCAATGGACGCGAGAAAAGCCTCGCGGCTGCCACGTGGGGTAGAAGACTGCAGGAACGAGCGACCGCCTGCGGTTTGTTGCCCGCAAGAGTGCCGCGATGACGGCGATGACGGCGATGACGGCGTAGATGCGGGAGTGGGCCGGACATTGAAGGGCCAGCTACCACGAAGCGGGCGGGCTGCCGCTGGAGTGGGGGTGCGGTTTTCGCGGGGGAGGTGGGGTGACTGGGCCTGCCGACCGGAGGGTGCCGTTTCTCGCGGATTCGAGGAAGCGGGCACTGAGGGCGCGGGCATGTCAGGCCCTGCACCCAGCATAGATTGTTGGCGCAGATGACGGAAAAGTGCGCGCAAGGGCTGGGGCAGGATGGAGAGAGTGGACAAAGCAATTCCCATGTGAAAACTCCGAAGGTCGGGGGTTGGACATAGGCAGGATTGCAAAACGAAGCTACGCCGCAGGGCTGGGACACCGTGGCAACAACCACAAGAGCCCCAAACGCCCGCCACCTGCGGTGCAGCAGAACGGTAGTGAAAACTGGTGGACTCCCGCCTGCGCATGGGCAGGCGGAAAGCGCTCAGTGCGCGCTACATCAGCATGGTGTTGCGAATGAGCCCAACAGCCAGGCCTTCGATCTCAAACGGTTCGCCGGGTTGGACGACGATGACCGGGTAATCGGGGTTCTCGGGCAGCAACTCAATCGCCGTTGCTGTGCGCCGCAGGCGCTTGACGGTGACGTCATCACCCAGGCGGGCGACGATGATCTGCCCATTGCGGGCATCGCGCGTGGACTGCACCGCAAGCAGGTCGCCATCCATAATGCCTGCATCGCGCATGGACATGCCGCGCACCTTGAGCAGATAGTCGGGACGGTGCTGGAACAGGCTGTTTTCCACGCTATAGGTTTGATCGACATGTTCCTGCGCGAGAATGGGCGAACCTGCTGCCACGCGACCCACCAGCGGAAGCACCAGTTGCGACAAGCCGGGCATCGGCAAGCTGAATTGGCTGCCACGCGCTGCATTGATGGACCTGACAGTATCGCCCCGCAGACGAATACCGCGGGAGGTGCCACTGACCAAGTCGATCACGCCCTTGCGAGCCAGAGCTTGAAGGTGTTCTTCTGCCGCGTTGGCTGACTTGAAACCCAGTTCTGCCGCTATTTCAGCGCGTGTCGGGGGGGCGCCGGTGCGTGCAATGGCGGTCTGGATCAGATCCAGGATCTGCTGCTGGCGGGCGGTGAGTTTGGGGTTGTCGAGCATGGTGTTTCCCGGTGGAGGCCTCTGCAATGGCTAACAACTGTTTTTTAATCCAGTAACTGTATTTTTCACCAGTTTTTCGGAGTGCGCAAGTGAGCGGGCAAAAAATTGTGGTTTTGGGGACAGGCGGCACCATTGCAGGCACATCGGCCCAGGCAGGGGACAACATCGGCTACACAGCCGCCCAGGTGGGGGTCGCGCAGCTGTTGCAGGCGGTTCCGGCATTGCAGGCGCTAACGCAAGGCACGCTTATCACCGAGCAGGTCGCTCAGATCGACAGCAAGGACATGGGCCCATATATATGGCAAGCCCTGGCGTTGCGCTGTGAACACCATCTGCAAGACGATCAAGTCCGCGCCATCGTTATCACCCACGGCACCGACACGTTGGAAGAGACCGCTTGGTTCCTGCACCAGGTACTCGATGCACACAAGCCCGTGGTGCTGACGTGTGCGATGCGCCCCGCGACCGCCCTTGCGCCTGACGGCCCGCAAAACCTGCAGGACGCAGTGGCGGTTGCCATGGCGCCTGGGGCCAGAGGCGTTGTGGCAGTGGCTGCGGGCGAAGTGCATGGCGCTCGGCACGTGCAGAAGGTCCATCCCTATCGGGTTCACGCGTTCTCGTCAGGCGACACCGGCCCATTGGGATTTGTTGAGGAGGGCAAAGTGCGTCTCACCCACGATTGGCCTTCAAATTCGCTTCTGGCGCATACTGCAAAAGCGCTGAAAGCTATTAAAAATATAGCTGTTGAGGCAGGCTGGCCTCGTGTTGAGATTGTGATGAGCCACGCTGGTGCCACCAGTGCCCTGGTGGACGCGTTGCTGCGTGATGGTGTGCAAGGCGTGGTGGTGGCCTGTACTGGCAATGGAACCATTCACGAGGCGCTGGAAGCTGCGCTGGTGCGTGCCCAGGCCGCTGGCGTTCGCGTGGTGCGGTCCACGCGCTGCCCAGAAGGCCAAATGCTGTCCAAGCCTGGCGATGTGCTCCCCGACGCGGAAGGTCTGTCGCCCGTGAAGGCGCGAATCACGCTGGCGCTGGACCTGCTGTGCGCAGGCGCAGATGGGCAATGAGGCCTTGCCGTTGATGCTGTTTGCAGCGCTTCGCACACATGCCTGGGCATACCCCGCTTTGGAGGTGGTGCACATCGTGGGCATTGCGTTGTTGCTGGGCAATTTGGTGTTGTTAGAGCTCCGCGTATGGGGACGCGGTGCAGCGTTGCCCTTGAAAGACCTGGCCCGACTGAGCTTGACCGTGGCACTGTGCGGATTTGGGTTGGCCGTGGTTTCCGGCCTGCTGATGTTCGCCACGCAGCCGCAGGAGTTGCTGAGCAACCGGGTCTTCACCTTGAAGATGCTGTTGTTAATGCTTGCGGGTTGCAACGCAGCGTGGTTCCATGGGCGGGGTTCACTGGCTCGCCTGGACGCAATGGCCCGGGCGCAAATGCTGGTGTCCACACTGATCTGGCTGGCTGTGGTCGTGTGCGGCCGCTGGATTGCTTATTTGTGATCCCCATGGCAATCGCCGTTCGATTGCTTTTGTCTTGGAAAGGAAAAGTCCATGAGCCTCCAACGCCGCCACCTGCTGTTGGCTGCCTCCGCTCTGCCCTTGGTGGCGCATGCCCACCATGGCTGGAGCAGCTTTGACGCAGACCGTCCCATCTATCTGGAAGGCACCGTGCGCAAGGTGCGGTGGCAAAACCCGCATGCCGAGCTTGAACTGGAGATTCCGGCAGACCTGAAGCTTCCCGCTGACCTGGCCCAGCGGGTACTGCCAGCGCAGGCTTCACCGGTGGACGGCACGGCGTTGCTCGCCAAGGCGGTGTTGCCCACGCGCAAGGACCGCCGCTGGGAGATTGAATTGGCACCGCTCACGCGGATGCAGGCGTGGCAGGTGCAAGAGATCAAGCCGGGCACCGCGATATCCGTGCTGGGCTTCACTCTGCGGGAGGAGAAGGGTGATCCGGTACTGCGTGCCGAATACCTGTTTGTGAATGGCAAGGCGTATGGCTTGCGATCCAGCCCCGCTTGAGCTTTGCGCCCATTGATGGCTGGCGTTGGGCATGCCAAGTGTCAGCGTGTCTCGCCATACACCGCTGGCTCCATAAGCAAAAAGGCGATGCTCCTGGCTGGGAGCATCGCCTTGCGCTGTATGTTGGCCGAGCGCTGAATATGTTTTCCCAGCGCCGCCTTTGGGTCAGCTTGCCAGAGCCTGGAGTGCGCGTGCGGTGATCTCATCCACACTGCCTGTGCCGCTGATGGCGCGGTACTTGGGTGCTGCGTCGGGCTCGGCCTTGGCCCAGCCGCTGTAGTAGTCCACCAGAGGGCGCGTCTGGTCGCTGTAGACCTGCAGCCGCTTCTTGACGGTCTCTTCCTTGTCGTCTTCGCGCTGGATCAGTTCTTCGCCCGTCACATCGTCCTTGCCTTCCACCTTGGGCGGGTTGAACTTGACGTGGTAAGTGCGACCACTGGCAGGGTGCGAGCGGCGGCCGCTCATGCGCTCGATGATGGCATCGAAGGGCACGTCGATTTCCAGCACGTAGTCCAGCTTGACGCCGGCGGCCTTCATGGCATCGGCCTGGGGAATGGTGCGGGGGAAGCCGTCAAACAGGAAACCGTTGGCGCAGTCGGCCTGGGTGATGCGCTCCTTGACGAGACCGATGATGATGTCATCGCTGACCAGGGCGCCCGAATCCATCACAGCCTTGGCTTGCAGGCCCAGGGGGGTGCCGGCCTTCACGGCAGCGCGCAGCATGTCGCCGGTGGAGATCTGGGGGATGCCGTACTTCTGGCAGATGAAGGTGGCTTGCGTGCCCTTTCCGGCACCGGGCGCGCCCAACAGAATCAGTCTCATGGAAGTCCTCGAAGGTTAGAAATCGTGTGGCGCCGCTGGCAGGGGCGGGCCTTGGGGCGCGTCGGCGACCCGGGGCGCCCGGGATGCGGTGCTCTCGTTGCGGGCGAGGATAGCATGCGACCACCTTGCGCTGACTTACACGGCCCACTGTGAGATCCGCTGGGACTGCACCTGGCGTCTCTGACCGAATCGCGCGGACAAAGGCCGTCGCGGCGCAGTGCGGACGTTCAAGCGCAAAACGCGGTTATAGCCATCTCAATGCCTGTAACTATGGTGCTTCGGACACGGGCCCCATCGGGTCGCGCAGAAGTTGGATATTCAGCCTGCGATGAGCTTGCGCACGCGTTCCAGGTCTTCCGGCGTGTCTACGCCCGGTCCGGGTGGCGTGCTGGCCAGATGCACAGCAATGGGGTGGCCGTGCCACAGGGCGCGCAGCTGCTCCAGGGCTTCCACCGTTTCGGTCGGGGCCGGCGCCAACAGCGGAAACTGCCGCAAAAATCCTGCGCGATAGCTGTAGATGCCTACATGGCGCAGCGGCGCAAAGCCGGCAAGGCTTGCGACGCCGGGCGCTGACGCTACAGCAGCGCCATCCCACCAGGCGACGCCCGGCAGGTCGCGCGCCCAGGGAATCGGGGCGCGGCTGAAATAGTGCGCAAGTCCCCGCGCGTCCAGAACCACCTTCACCACGTTGGGGTTCACGAAGTCGCTCAGCGAAGCGATGGCGTGTGCTGCTGTGCCCATGCGCGCCTCGGGGCGGGCGGGCAGCAAGGCCGCCACGGCGTTGATGAGGACCGGGTCCATCAGCGGCTCGTCGCCCTGCACATTGACCACGATGTCTTCACCATCCAGGCCCAGATCGGTGCAGGCCTGCGCAAGCCGGTCGCTGCCACTCGCGTGGTCAGCGCGGGTCAGCACCGCTTCGACGCCGTGGTCTGCACAGGCGTGCAGGATGCGCGCATCGTCGGCCGCCACCACCACGCGCGTGGCAGCGCTCCGGGCTGCGCGGCGGGCCACGCGCACCACCATGGGCAGGCCTGCAATGTCTGCCAGCGGCTTGTTGGGCAGGCGGCTGGAGGCCAGGCGCGCCGGGATGAGCACCGTAAAAGGCGTGGGCACCGGCGCTTCGCCCGGGTGGCTTGCGGGGATCGAGACGCTCACCGCTCCAGTTCCTCGTCGGTCAGTGTGCGGGCTTCGTTTTCGAGCAGAACCGGAATGCCGTCACGCACCGGGTAGGCGAGTCGTGCGCTGCGCGAAACGAGCTCTTGCGCATCGCGGTCATAGGTCAGGGGGCCTTTGGTGACGGGGCAGACCAGCAGTTCAAGCAGTTTGGGGTCCATGGAGGGCGGGCTTTCTTCTTTAGCGGTCGTCAGGCAGACGGGGATGATAGCGGCGGGTGCGGCGTGGCCTCGGGTGGCTCGTGGCGTGGGGGCATGGCGGCATCCAGCTTGGCATCCAGTGCGGCATAGAAGGCCGCGGGCAGTTCCACCTGCAGCGGCACAGCCAGGGCATCGGGATGCCGTGTCCAGAGCTTCACGGCGTCTTTTTCTGTGCAAATCAGGCCGTAGCGCTTATCTGGTAAGCGCTGCCAGCTATTGAAATCATAGTGATCTGGTAAAGGCTCGGTGCGCGCCAACTCCAGGCCCTGCTGGCGAAGCATGGCGAAAAAATCATCCGGCCGGGCCACTGCGGCCAAGGCGTGCAAAGGTTGCCCGCGCAGTGATGCGAGCGGCACGCGCGTGCCATCCGCTTTGACCGCACAGGGCGATAAACCTCTTTGCATGCCAAAGACCAGGTTCTGGCCGCCAGATGGCGGCGCATCGCCTGCATGCAGCACAAGATCCACCGCCCGCGGCCAGGGCTCGCGCAGCGGCCCCGCCGGCAGCAAAAAACCGTTGCCAACGCCGTCGTCGTTGAACACGCAGATTTCAACGTCGCGTTGTAGCGCCAGATGCTGCAAACCATCGTCGCACACGAAAACATCGGTGTCAGGGTGGGCGGCCAGCAGAGCGCGTGCAGCGACCAAGCGGCTGGTGGCTACGAACACTGGCACTGCATGGCCTGCGGCGAAACTGCGCGCGATGAGCGCAGGCTCGTCGCCCACCTCGCTCGCCAAACTCCTGGGAGTGACGGCGCGGCAATCGCGCGTGCTGCGACCATAGCCGCGGGACACCACCCCCACGCGCAGGCCGCGCGCCTGCAGGTGCCGCACCACGGCCATCACTACAGGAGTCTTGCCGGCGCCCCCGGCAATCACATTGCCCACCACC
>JBCNOJ010000203.1:0-8573 GCA_039593925.1 Acidovorax sp. | reverse complement strand
CCAGCAGCACCACGGCCACGGCCATCAGGCCCCACACGGCCAGCGTGACGCGCCGCTGGCTGGCCATGGCCTCGCCATCGGCCACTTCGGCCACCACCCACCAGCCGCCAGCGGTCTTGCGCACCAGGGCCCAGGGGTTCTCGGCGCCGGTGCCCAGCACGTCTGCGGCCTCGCGCACAAAGCCGTCCGGCGATGCGGCCAGCGCTTCAAAGAAGGGGCGCGCCTGCGGGTAGGCCTCCAGCACGCGCTTGCCCCGTGCGGTGGGGTGGTACACAAACACGGCCTTGTCGAGCGAGGTGCCGGGGTTGATGACATAGGTGCCGCCATGCTCAAAGAACTTCGTCTGCGCCACCTGTTTTTGCAGCATGGCGTGGAACACGCTGATGTCGTTTCCGATGAACAGCAGTGCAATGACCTTGCCCGAGGCGTCCTTGGCGGGCAGGTAGTGGCCCATGAAGGGCTTGCCGTTCACCACCGTCACGCCGGTGTAGGGCTCGCCCTTGGAGACCGTGGCATATGCCGGGTCGGTGCGGCCGAGCGGCGTGCCCATCTGGCGCTCGCCTTTGTCGTTCTTGACCGAGGTGGTGATGCGCACAAAGTCATCGCCCTTCTTGGCGAACACGGTGGCAATGCCGCCGGTCTCGCTGGCGAATTTGTCGACCGAGCCGTAGTCCTCGTTCACCAGCGCGCCATAGCTGCGCAGCTCGCCCGTGGCTTCATCGAGCTGCATGGTGGCCTCGAAGTAGCGCTGGAAGCCCTTCATGGTGAGCTGCACCAGCTCGCGGTTGGTGTTGTCGGCCGCGTCCAGCGACTGCGCCACGCTCTGTGCCGTGTCGCCCACGCTGGCCACCACCTGCGCGCGGGTGCTGCGCTCGGTCAGCACCGCAATTGCCAGCCCTACGCACACCAGCACCAGCGCCACCAGGCCAATGGCCATGAGCGTGACCTGGCGCGCGACGGAACGGTTGTTGGCAAGGGCTGCAGCCATGGCGGTGTCTCCTGTGAAAATTGCACAAAAAAGGTGCGGCGCCGACTGAATCGGTCTCTTTTCACTCTAAGGCTGCATCGTTGTTACATTTATTCACGCATTCCCTTACGCAGTTGCGCGGACTGGTGGCGCGCCGCAAAGCGCACTAGGAAGGTGCATGCCGGCCGCGCGCCATCGCCCGGTCCCGCCAGCCCAGGCCTTGCGTGGTGCCGTTGGCCGGCCGGTATTCACAGCCAATCCAGCCCGCATAGCCCAGCGCGTCGATCTGCTCGAAGAGGTAGGGGAAGTTCAGCTCGCCCTGGTCGGGCTCCTGGCGGGCCGGTACCCCGGCGATCTGGATGTGGGCCACGCGCCCGGTGGGCAGGTAGTGGCGCAGCTTGGTGGCCACGTCACCCTCGACGATCTGGCAGTGGTACAGGTCCATCTGCACCTTGAGGTGCTCGCATTGCGCTGCGTCCAGCAGCTCATGGGCATGGTCCTGTCGGTTCAGGAAGTAGCGCGGCATGTCGCGCAGGTTGATGGGCTCGATGAGGATGTCGCGCCCCGCAGCGCCCGCCTGTTCGGCCGCCCAGCGCAGGTTGCCCACGCACAGGTCCTTGAGCGATTCGCGCTCCACGCCCGGTGGCACGATGCCCGACAGCACGTGGATGCGCGGGCAGTTCAGCGCCTCGGCATAGCGCAGCGCTTCGAGCACGCCCGCGCGGAACTCGGCCTCGCGCCCAGGCAGTGCTGCCGTGCCGCGCGCGGCCTGGTCCCAGGCGGCGGCCATGGCTGCACGGTCGCTGCCGGCAGGCGGGGCGTTGAACAGCACCAGTTGCAGTCCGTGGTCCCGCAGCCGGGCCGCGATGTCTTGCGGCGCGAAGGCATAGGGAAACAGGAACTCCACCGCCCGGAACCCGTCACGCGCGGCGGCGGCAAAGCGGTCCAGAAACGGGACCTCGGTGTACATCAGGCTCAGGTTGGCGGCAAACTGGGGCATGGGGCAGGGCACGCAGGCAGAGGGTGAACAGGACTGCGCAGCTTATCGCGCGGTTTTGCCAGGAAGCGATGCACCGCGAAAATTCAAGCGAAATTGGCCTCCAGCGCCCATCCAGCAAGCGCTAACAGCTATATTTTTCATAGTTAAAGATTCAAATCCCATGCGCATCGGACAACTCGCCCAACACACCGGCAGCACGCCCAAGGCCATCCGCCTGTACGAGTCGCGGGGCCTGCTGGGCACCGTGGCGCGCGCAGGCAGCTACCGCCACTATGGCGAGACCGACGTGGCGCGCGTGTTGCTGATTCGCCGGGCCCAGGCGCTGGGCTTTCGGCTGGCGGAGCTGGACGGCCTGCCGCACATCGACACCGCCGAAGGCTGGCAGCGCATAGCCGAGCTCATCGCACGGCGCCGCGCCGCCGTGGTGCGTGAGCAGGCCCGTCTTGCCGTGCTGGACGACCAGCTGGCCGCACTGGAGGCCGAGCTGCATACCTGCGACCAATTGGCCGTGCCCGCCACACCCCAGGCCTGCACTGCGCCGGCCGCATTGCACACCCCTCGTTTGACCCCGTTTGATGTAGCTGCTTGACTCTGCCCCGTGGGTCAAGGTGACGATGGCGCTATTCCATTCCATTCACATCACTACCCCAACGGAGTTTCCTGTGGCGCATCCTCACATCCTGGTCATCCTGGGCCACCCCGCAGCCGACAGCCTTTGCGCCGCCATGGCCCGTGCCTACGCCGAAGGCGCGCAGCAACAAGGCGCCGAGGTGCGTTGCCTGAACGTGGACCAGCTCGCGTTCGACCCCATCCTGCGCGCGGGCTACCGGGGCAATCAGCCGCTCGAGCCCGACCTGCAGGCTGCGCGCGCAGACATCACCTGGGCCAACCACCTGGTGTGGGTCTACCCCATCTGGTGGGGCGCGATGCCGGCGCTGCTCAAGGGGTTCATCGACCGCACCTTCCTGCCCGGCTACGCGTTCAAGTACCGCAAGGGCTCCTCGCTGTGGGACAAGCTGCTGACAGGGCGCTCGGCCGAACTGCTGGTGACCATGGACTCGCCGCCCTGGTACTTTCGCTGGGTCACGCACATGCCGGGCCACCACCAGATGAAGAAGGCCATCCTGGAGTTCTGCGGCATCCGGCCGGTGCGCGTGTACAGCTTTGGCCCGGTGCGCAGCGCCAGCACCGAGCGGCTGGCGCAGTGGGTGGACAAGGCGCGGCAGTTGGGCGAGCGGCAGGCCCGGCGCGCGCCGCAGCCACGCCCTGCGCAGCCAGCGGCGTCAACCCACCCGCCTACGGCTTCTTCGCGGCACTGAACGCCGACACCGCGGCGCGGCCCACGGCCGGGTCGTCGGTGAAGAAGCCGTCGATGCCCGCACGCAGATAAGCAGTGATCTCGGCCAGGCTGTCGCCGCGTACCGTGCCATCGGTGGTGGGCGCCTTCTTGAGGCCGGCAGGCAGAAAGGCATTTTCGGGTCGCAGGGTCCAGATGTGCACGGCCAGCCCCGCGGCGCGGGCGCGTTCCAGCAGGCCCGTGGGCGTGCCGGGTACGCCATCCTTCACGGGCACCACCAGCGTCTTGAACGGGCCGATGGCGTTGGCGTATGTGACCACCTGTGCAAGGCCCTCGGTCGTGATCAGGTCGGCATAGCCGCGCGTGTTGGCCGCGCCCTGCGCCACAAAGTCATACGGCCGACCCGAGGGTGCCACCAGCTGCACCAGGCGCACGCTGCTGAGCTTGCGGATCGCCTGCAGGTTGCTGACCTCGAACGACTGCACGAACACCGGCGCGTCCTTATGGTTCCAGCCGTTCTTCTCCAGCACGGCCAGCAGCGGCGCCTCCAGCGGCTGGCCGATGGACTGGAAGTACGTGGGGTGCTTGGTCTCGGGGTAGATGCCAATGGTGCGGCCCGTCTTCGCCGTGGCGGCCTTTGCCAGGTCGATCACTTCCTGCAGCGTGGGCACCTCGAACTGGCCGTTAAAGGCCACGTTGGCGGGGCGCTGCGCGGGAATGCGCTCGCGGGCGCGCAGGGTTTTCAGCTCCGCCAGCGTGAAGTCTTCGGTGAACCAGCCGGTGATGGCCTGGCCGTCGATGGTCTTGGTGGTTTTGCGGCCTGCGAACTCGGGGCGGTCGACCACGTCGGTGGTGGCCTCTTTCACGGAACCGTCAGCGTTCAGGATGGCAATGGCGTTCTCGTGCCGGGCCACCAGCACACCGTCCTTGGTGATCACCAGGTCGGGCTCGATGATGTCGGCGCCGTCGTCGATGGCCTTCTGGTATGCGGCCAGCGTGTGTTCCGGCCGCAGGGCCGAAGCGCCCCGGTGGGCAATCACGGTGGGGGTGGGCGGCCAGGCCTGGGCCACGGCGCCGAGCGCCCAGGTGGTGAGCAGCGCGGCAGCGGTCACCGCGCGCAGTGCAATGCGTTTCATGCAGGTCTCCTACAAACAGAGCCCGCACCTTAGCCGATGCGCTTGACAGCGTCGTGTCGCTGGACGCGGGCCACCGCTGAGGCATTGGCATGGTGAACCCAGTCCTCGTTCGGACTGAGCTTGTCGAAGCCTTGCGCGGTGCTTCGACTGCGCTCAGCGCGAACGGTCCAAGAGGACGGACGCCGAACGACTATGCATGTTCGAAGTGAAACACCGCCGTGCCCGCGCGTGCGTTGGGCAGCCAGCGCACCTCTTGCCCATCCTGCAGTCCAAAGGAGTCCAGGATACGCAGGCTGTTCTTGGTCGCCAGCACCTCAAAGTCCTTGTACGTGCCCACGCGAATGTTGGGCGTGTCGTACCACTGGTAGGGCAGGCGCCGCGTGACAGGCATGCGCCCGCGCAGGATGGACAGCCGGTTGGGCCAGTGCGCGAAGTTGGGGAAGGCCACCACGCCGGTGCGGCCTACCCGCGCCGTTTCGCGCAGCATGGTTTCAGCATTGCGCAAGTGCTGCAGGGTGTCGATCTGCAGCACGACGTCAAAGCTGTTGTCGTCGAACATGGCCAGTCCCTCGTCGAGATTGAGCTGGATCACGTCCACGCCACGCTGCACGCAGGCCAGCACGTTGGCGTCGTCAATCTCCACGCCGTAGCCGCTGCAGCCGCGCTCCCGCTGCAGGTAGTCGAGCATGGCACCGTTGCCACAGCCCAGGTCGAGCACGCGCGAACCAGGGGGCACCAGGCGCGCCAGGGCTTGCATTGCCGCTTTGTCCGTCATGCCTGCAACTCCTTGGCAATGCTATCGAAATAAGAGCGCATCACGCCCATGTAGCGGGCGTCGTCGAGCAAAAAGGCATCGTGCCCGTGCGGCGCATCGATCTCGGCATAGCTCACGCTGCGGCGGTTGTCGAGCAGGGCCTTGACGATCTCGCGGCTGCGCTGGGGCGAAAAACGCCAGTCGGTGGTGAAGCTCACCAGCAGAAACTTCGCCGTGGCGCGGGCCAGGGCGCGCGTGAGGTTGCCGGCATGCGCGCGGGCGGGGTCGAAGTAGTCGAGCGCGCGGGTGATCAGCAGGTAGGTGTTGGCGTCGAAGTAGTCGCTGAACTTGTCGCCCTGGTAGCGCAGGTAGCTTTCGATCTGGAATTCGATATCTTGTGTGCTGTATTTCAGCTCCAGGCCCTCCCGCAGCTGTCGGCCGAATTTCTCGTTCATCACGTCATCAGACAGATACGTGATGTGGCCGATCATGCGGGCGATGCGCAGGCCACGCTTGGGGATCACGCCATGGCGGTAGAAGTGGCCGCCGTGAAAGTCCGGGTCGGTCACGATGGCGCGGCGGGCCACTTCGTTGAAGGCGATGTTCTCGGCCGTGAGATTGGGTGCGCTGGCCACCACCACGGCGTGGCGCATGCGCTCGGGGTACTGCAGCGTCCAGCTCAATGCCTGCATGCCGCCCAGGCTGCCGCCCAGCACGGCGGACAGTTGCGTGATGCCCAGGCGGTCGAGCAGGCGGGCCTGGGCGTTGACCCAGTCTTCCACCGTGACCACCGGAAAGTCCGCGCCGTAGACCTCGCCCGTGTCGGGGTGCGTGTGCATGGGCCCGGTGGAGCCGAAGCAGGAGCCGAGGTTGTTCACGCCAATGACAAAGAAGCGGTCGGTGTCCACGGGCTTGCCGGGGCCGATCATGTTGTCCCACCAGCCCTCGCTCTTGTCCTGCCCCGCGTACACGCCCGCCACGTGGTGCGAGGCGTTGAGCGCGTGGCACACAAGCACGGCGTTGGAGCGGTCGGCATTGAGCGTGCCGTAGGTCTCGTAGGCCAGGTGGTAATCGCGGATGGACGCGCCGCTTTGCAGCGGGAGCGCATCCCGAAAATGCATCGACTGGGGTGTGGCAATGAACGACATAAAAAAAAACCCGGCGTCGCTAAAAACGAGGCCGGGCACGGATGTCGGACGGGTCTTTAGCTGAATTTATAAAGCGCCCGCAAGCTGTGGCAAATCGGCGCGTCCGGCAAATATACCAAACAACGCGCCGAGCCACGCGTCAGACCGGCGCCGGTGCAAAGATGGCCAACAGACCCAGCACAAGGAAGATAACCGCCGAAATCACGTGCACCAAGCGGATCGGCACCTTGCGCGTAATGCGCTCGCCGAGCCACACCACCGGCGCGTTCGCCAGCATCATGCCCAGCGTCGTGCCAGCCACCACCCAGACATAGGCGTTGTATTGCGCAGCGAGCATGACGGTGGCGATCTGCGTTTTGTCGCCCATCTCGGCCAGGAAGAAGGCCACCAGCGTGGTGCCGAAAACGCCCCAGCGCGGCGTGCCTTCAGCCTCGCCTTCATCGAGCTTGTCTGGAATCAGCATCCAGATGGCCATGCCGATGAACGACGCCGCCAATATCCAGCGCAGCACCTGAGGCCCGACAAACGTGGTCACCCACGCGCCCACGGCGCCAGCCAACGCGTGGTTGACGAGGGTGGCCGCCAGAATACCCAGCACGATGGGCCAGGGCTTGCGAAAGCGCGCAGCCAGAACCAGCGCGAGCAACTGGGTTTTATCGCCCATCTCGGCAAGCGCGACGATGGCGGTAGAGACGAAAAAAGCTTCCATGGTGTGGGGGGTCCTATCCGGCCGGATGGGTGGAAAACGCATTGACTGCACCCCGACTCCGGCCATTTGGATCGGCATGCAGTCAATGGTCTCGCCCAGCCAAAAAGGCCGCATACGCCATAGGTTCACCGAACCCAAGTTTGTTGACGCATGCCCCCGGCGCGTTGCACAGCCGGGCGGGCTACTCCCCAAAGACCCCTCCATTCTAACCTATGGTTTCCCCGGAGATTGGCCCTAAAAACCACGCCATAGGGCGCATTTCAGCGCCTGCCCACCAAAATAAAGCCCCACGACCCAATTAAAGTGATTAATAATGGTCTGGCTTTTTTGCTTGCAAAAGAGCAGCTAGCTTAGCGGTGAATGGTCAGTTTCGCGTCTTTGAAGTCGTCACAGGTTTGTTGATTGCGTCGGGCTCCATCGCGTTTTCATGTTTTTTCAGGAGTCCTTCATGGGCAACAAACTCTACGTGGGCAACCTGCCCTATTCCTTCCGCGACCAAGATCTGGAGCAAACCTTCAGCCAATTCGGCTCTGTGGGCAGCGCCAAGGTCATGATGGAGCGTGACACCGGCCGTTCCAAGGGCTTCGGCTTTGTCGAAATGGGCAGCGATGCTGAAGCCCAAGCCGCCATCCAAGGCGTGCATGGCCAAAACTTCGGCGGCCGTGACCTCGTGGTCAACGAAGCCCGTCCCATGGAGCCCCGCGCTCCCCGTAGCGGCGGCTTCGGCGGCGGCAACGGTGGTGGTTTCGGCGGCGGCCGCAGCGGCGGTGGCGGCTACGGCGGCGGTTACGGCGGTGGCCGTGAAGGCGGCGGTGGTGGCTACGGCGGTGGCCGCGGCGGCTACTAAAAAGTCCTTTTTCAGTGGGTGTTCGCACCGACTGATAGGCAAACAAGGAGCCTGAGGGCTCCTTTTTTTATGTCTGTCCATGCGCTGTCGGCGATCCGCCTTCGCAGCACACAGCATCCTTGCAGCAACAGCACCACAGCGCGCCAAGTCGCTTGCATTTTCCTCAAAAGTGTGGCGCATAATGGCTTTGCGGGGCATTGCCCCGCTTTCAAAGTTTGCGGTGATCCGTCAGTTTCGCGCTGAGAGCGTCATTGAGATTAGCTGGCTGCGTTTTCGGGACTCCATCGCTTTATCCATGTTTTTGAGGAGTCCCTCGATGGGCAACAAACTCTACGTTGGCAACCTGCCGTATTCGGTGCGCGACAGCGATCTGGAACAGGCTTTTGACCAATTCGGCGCGGTCACCAGTGCCAAGGTCATGATGGAGCGCGATACCGGCCGCTCCAAGGGCTTTGGTTTCGTGGAAATGGGCAGCGATGCAGAGGCCCAGGCGGCCATCAACGGCATGAACGGGCAACCCTTGGGCGGCCGCAGCATTGTTGTCAACGAAGCGCGCCCCATGGAACCTCGCCCACCCCGCAGCGGCGGTTTTGGCGGGGGCGGTGGTGGTGGGTACGGCGGCGGTGGCCGCAGTGGTGGAGGGGGCTACGGCGGGGGGCGTGAAGGCGGCGGCGGGGGCTATGGTGGTGGGGGGCGCGACGGCGGCGGGGGTGAG
>JBCNOJ010000202.1:0-8588 GCA_039593925.1 Acidovorax sp. | reverse complement strand
CGTACTACAACAAGCCCACGCAGGAAGGCCAGTACCAGCACTTCAAGGCCATCGCCGAAGCCACGGGTGATTTGCCCATCGTGCTGTACAACGTGCCCGGCCGCTCGGTGGCCGACATGCAGCACGACACCGTGCTGCGCTTGGCCCAGGTGCCCGGCGTGATCGGCATCAAGGAAGCCACCGGCAACATCGAACGTGCACAGTGGCTCATCCGCGACGTGCCCAAGGGTTTCGCCGTGTATTCGGGCGACGACCCCACTGCCGTCGCGCTCATGCTGTGCGGCGGCCAGGGCAACATCAGCGTGACAGCCAACGTGGCCCCTCGCCTAATGCACGAGCTGTGTGTGGCGGCCTTGGCGGGCGATGCACGCCGCGCCATGGAAATCCAGTTCAAGCTCATGCCCGTGCACAAGAACCTCTTTGTTGAGGCCAACCCCATCCCCGTCAAGTGGGCCATGGCCCGCATGGGCCTGTGTGGCGGCACCATGCGCCTGCCCATGACGCCGCTGTCCAGCAGCAATGAAGCGGTGGTTGAAGCCGCGCTGCAAAGTGGCGGCCTGATCTGAGCCGGGCACCCCGCCCGCTTTTCTCCAGACACTTCCCAAGGATTTCCGAGTGAAAGCTGCTACCACCCGCCTGAGCCTTCTGGCCCTCGCCATCGCGCTGTCCGCCTGCTCCGCACTGGAAGGCGACAAGATCGACTACAAGAGCGCCTCCCGAGGCTCCACGCTGGAGGTTCCTCCCGACCTGACCCAGCTTTCACGCGACTCGCGCTACGCCATGCCCGGCAGCTCGGTCTCTGCCGCAGCCATGCAGGCCGGCCAGGCTACCCAGCCTTCCGGCAACGCCAATGCCGCCGCCGTGCAACTGGGCGATGTGCGCATCGAGCGCGACGGCAACCAGCGCTGGCTGGTTGTCAACCGCCCAGCCGACAAACTGTGGGAACCCGTGCGCGACTTTTGGCAAGAGAGCGGTTTCAACCTGATCCAGGCCGACGCCAATGTCGGCATCATGGAAACCGACTGGGCTGAAAACCGCGCCAAGCTGCCCCAGGATTTCATCCGGTCCACACTGGGCAAGCTGCTGGATTCGCTCTACTCCACCGGAGAGCGCGACAAATTCCGCACACGGCTGGAACGCAATGCCAACGGCGGCACCGAGATCTATGTCACCCACCGCGGCATGATCGAGGTGTACAGCTCGCAGACCAAAGACAACACCGTCTGGCAGCCTCGCCCCTCCGACCCCGAGCTGGAAACCGAATTCCTGCGCCGCCTGATGGTCAAGCTGGGCGTGAGCCAGGAGCAATCCAAGGCCGTAGCGGCCACTGCTGCAGCCCCGCGCTCGCCCACCGCCCGCGCCGCCACCGTGAACAACGTGCCGGTGGTGCAAATCGACGAAGGTTTTGACCGCGCCTGGCGCCGTGTCGGCCTCGCGCTGGACCGCACCGGCTTCACCGTGGAAGACCGCAACCGCAACGAAGGCACTTACTTCGTGCGCTATGTGGCCCCCAATGCCGACAAGAAAGAGCCCGGCTTCTTCGGCAAGCTGTTCAGCAGCTCGTCGGCCGCCACGCCACCCCTCAAGTTCCGCATCGTACTGCGCAGCCAGGGCGATGCGACCACGGTCTCCGTGCTGAACGAAGCTGGCGCGCCCGAATCGTCTGCCAACGCAGAGCGCATCGTGCGCGTGATTGCAGACGACCTGAAGTAACAGGCATCAGCTTCTTGGGCGGAGTGGCTGGGTGCTGATGCAGCACCCAGCCACTCCGCCCTTTCTACGTCATGCTGCGATTCAAGAACCTAGGCAGTGGCAGCACCGGCAACGCCACGGTGGTGGAAGGTGCGAGCGGTACCGCGGTAAGCCGTTTGCTGGTGGACTGTGGATTCGGCATCCGCCAGTTGCAGTCCCGCCTTGCGCTCGCAGCGCTGCGCCCTGAAGACATTGATGCCGTGTTCATCACGCATGAGCACTCCGATCACATCGGCTGCGCCCAAACGCTGGCCCTGCGCTATGGAATCCCGGTGTGGATGAGTGCAGGCACCCATGCCGCTTTAGGCTCTCCGGATCTGGGCGGCTGGTTGCGTGTGGCGCGCGATATGGAGCCCATCGATTTGGCCACGTTCACGGCACAGCCTTTCACTGTGCCCCATGACGCGCGAGAACCCCTTCAACTGCGGTGCACCGATGGCACGGCGACTCTCGGCGTGATGACGGATCTGGGCCACGCGAGCGACCACGTGCTGCGCCAGTTGGAAGGCTGCCACGCACTGATGATTGAGGCCAACCACGACCCGGATCTGCTGGCCGCGTCCAGCTACCCCATGTTCCTGAAGCGCCGCGTGGGTGGCCGATTTGGCCACTTGGCCAATGCAGCCAGCGCCGACATTCTGCGCGCCGTTCGACACGATGGGCTGCAATGTGTGGTGGCAGCCCACCTCAGTGCGCGCAACAATGCGCCACCACTGGCCCGCCTGGCACTGTCGGAGGCCTTGGGCTGGGAGCAAGAGCGGATTGTGGTGGCAGGCCCGCTGGATGGCACGGACTGGCTCAGCGTGGGCTGAAAAGCGCAGCTGGCCAAGCAGCTGCGCCCATCTTCCCATTTGCACCGACACCAACCCTGAAACGAAAAAAGCCCCGTCCTGGAAGGTACGGGGCTTTGCCTGTGGCGCAAGGCCGCCTTAACGGCAACGCGCCAAAGGTTCAGTCAATGATTACTTGGCTTCGGAAGCTGCGCCGGTGGCGGCAGAAGCAGCAGCGTCAGCAGCGGCCTTGGCAGCGTCGTCAGCAGCAGGAGCGGCTGCGTCGGAAGCGGCAGGAGCGGCTTCGGAAGCGGCGGGTGCAGCTGGCTCAACGGCTGGAGCAGGTGCTTCCACAGGTGCGGGAGCAGGTGCAGGAGCGGGTTCTTCCTTCTTGCCACAGGCGGCGAGTGCAGCAGCAGCGATCAGGGCGGCCAGAACGAGAGAGTTCTTCATTGAGATGTTCCTAGTTGGACAGACAGAATCTTGAAAAGCCACGGCGTCAGGCCTGTCAGAAGCCCCTGTACGCATTGGCACGATGCACTTGGATTGCACCTTTTTGGCGCAACCGCAGATTATATTGGTATTTAGTCAATACTGACTAACACTGACGATAGGTTTACAAGCCCTTGACGCAACACAACAGCATTGGCCTGTTTTTATAGCCCCAGGGTCGTGGCTGGGAAACCAGGGGTGCTTTTGCTTCGCTGCCATTCGTTCAGCATTTCGCGCAGCAGCACCCGGCGATCAGGCTCCGAGCCCGACACACCCACACAGCGTTCAGGGTCGAGACGGTGCAGGACCCAGCGCGGCGACCACAGGGCACTGGGGAAATCGAGAGGGTCCACCGCCGGGCTGCGCCTGCAGGTGACGATATGGTCCCACGTGCCGCGCCAACGTACAAATCGCGCATGGCGGCGGATCACGTCGTCGTAGCTGCAGGCCAACATGGTGAATCGGCGGCTTCCGTGCGCCCATTCCTGCAACGCTTCGACCACGCTGCGCTCGCCCAGGGGCCAGTCATGAAAGTGGGCATCACTGATGACAATTTCCTGCCACCCTTCCCGCGCTGCCGTGGCAAAGGCATCACGCACCATCTGCTGGAACGCTTCCCGGCTGGTGAACCGGCCCACGGGCAGAGCGCTGGAAGCGGGGGCGGGATTTGCGGGCGGGTTGATCATGTACAGGCATCCATTCAGAAAACGGCCGCACCGGCTGCGTCACTCACTCCACGGGTGGGCCCAACCCGCGTCGCACCATGACGAAAGCAATTCCAGCGCGTCGTCACTGGCCCGCGCCAATTCTCGCGCTGAGAGTTGACGCTGGTCCGCCAGCCGCTTCATGAGTGTGGCATCGCGCCCGCCTGCCAAGTAGCTCTCGCCGTTGATGAAAATGTGCTTGGGGTCGTACATCATCCGACTGCGGCGGTCCAGGCGCACACCTTCCAGCATCAGCCCCGGATCACCGGGTTCAAACCACACATTCGCTTTGGGTTCCGTCAGATATTCGCCCAACGCACGCTCCAGCGCCTGCGGCTGCGCCAACGCCCGACTCAGTGCTGCGCGAGCAAAATCCTGAAGCCCGGCAGGAATGGCCGCAGGCAGCGCTATCGCGGGCTGGCCGGCATCGGTATAGATTGGCGTGCCGTCTTCATCGGCGGCATTCTCCGCGAGACGTACCATCAACTCCTGCGTGAGCTCTGCGCGCGAAGGAGCTCTGAATCCAATCGAATATGTCATGCACTCGCCCTGCGCGATGCCGTCGTGGGCATATCTAGGGGGCAGGTACAGCATGTCGCCAGGCTCCAGCACAAACTCCTCTTCGGGCTCGAAATTCGCCAGCACCTTGAGGGGAATGTCGTCCCGCAGCGCCAAGTCCTTCTGGCGTCCGATGCGCCAGCGTCGCTGGCCGTGCGCCTGCAGCAAAAAGACATCGTAGCTGTCGAAATGGGGGCCCACGCCACCATTCGGACTCGCATAGCTGATCATCAGATCGTCCAGCCGCGCGTCGGGAACAAACCGAAACTGCTGCATCAACGCATGAATGACATCGTTGTGCAAATCCACACCTTGGACCAGCAACGTCCAGTCTGGCTGTTGCAGGGAGGGCAACGCCCGTCGCGCAAATGGGCCCTGGCGCAGCGTCCAAACCCCCTTGACACGCTGCACCAGCCGGGATTCCACGCTCTCTTGCGCTGCCAACGCAAATAGCTCGGACCGCTGGACGGGCGCGGAAAAATTCGGGATGGCCTGACGCACCAACAAAGGCTTTTTCTGCCAATGGCGGCGCATGAACTGGGCTGGCGTGAGTCCGCCCAGCAAGGTCAAAGGTTGGTCGATATCCATGGAAACAGAGGCGCCGCGAAAGCGATTGGTCAAACTGCGACAATTCTCCTATGGAAATTACCGAACAATGTGTGGTCGCCCTGACATGGACTTTGAAAGACACTCTGGGCGAGGAGCTGGACGTGCTTGACGATCCGGTGGAGTTCTTGATCGGCGGCGACGACCTGTTGCCCCGCATTGAAGAGGCCTTGCAGGGACACGGCCCCGGCGCCTCCGTCGCGCTTCACCTGGAACCCGAAGACGCGTTTGGCGATTTCAACGACCAGTTGCTGTTTCTGGAACCCCGTGCGCTGTTCCCGGCCGAAATTGAGGAAGGCATGACCTTTGAAGGAACGGCCCTGCCTTCGGGTTGCAACCCCGACGCACCTCGGAGCGGGCTGTATACGGTGACCGAAATTTACCCAGAGCACGTGGTCCTGGACGGAAACCATCCGCTGGCTGGCATTGCGCTGCGGCTTCAACTCACCGTGCAGGCCGTGCGCGAGGCCACGGAAGAAGAAATTGGCAGAGGTACCGCAGGGACCGGGTTCTTTCGCATCGAACACCAGGCCCCGGGCAACTCGCTACTGCATTGAATCCCGCCCGGGGCTCTCCGGGCAGCACATCAATGCGATTACAGGCGTGAAATCTGGCCGTTGTAAAGGCGCACGCGATCGCCAATGCGCAGGTCTCCAGGGGAACTCACGTCATAGACGCGGTAACCGCCATGGTCCAACTGCACCGACAACCGGTAGCCCTGCGCGTAGTCGCTGCTGTTGTTGCGGCTTTCAATCGCATTGCCGGCCACTGCACCACCCAACACGCCCACAGCCGTGGCCGCCGCCCGGCCCGTGCCCTTGCCCACTTGGTTACCCAGCACACCGCCTACAACGGCACCCAGAACAGCGCCACCGCCTGAGGTCTGGCCTTGCGCGCGGCCCTGCAGCACCTCGATGTTGGAAACGCGTCCGTACTCCGTGCCAGCTGGATTGGAAGGATACGCGGGCGCCGGCGTCTGGTAACCGCCAGAGTATTGGGGCGGAGCCGAGCGGTTGTGGCCGCACGCGGCCAGCGAACCGACAAGAACGAGGGCGCCAGCGATGGCAAAGGGACGGGTGACATTCAGCATTTTGATCTCCTTGATTCAAAGGCGGGCGCAGGGCGATCGATGGTCTCGCCTGACTACGCTCTACCTTGATTGGAACAACGTCCCAAGGGGTACAAGCGTAGACCCGAAGAACACCTGCCCGTCAGTAACAGGCCTTACGAAAAGTAAGCCCCGTCCTACCCGAAATCGTCAGGCCTTCCCCGTAGAGCCGTAACCCCCCTCGCCCCGTTCGGTGGCCACGAACTCAGACACCACATTGAACTGCGCTTGCACCACGGGCACGATCACCAATTGCGCCAAACGCTCCATGGGCTCCAGCGTGAAAGCCACCCCACTGCGGTTCCATGCGCTCACCATCAGTTGGCCCTGGTAATCGCTGTCAATCAGCCCAACCAGATTGCCCAGGACGATGCCATGTTTATGCCCCAACCCCGAACGGGGGAGAATCAGCGCGGCGTAGCCCGGGTCCTTGATGAAAACCGAGATGCCGGTGGGCACCAACTGCCAGGCATTGGGTTGCAGGGTCAACGACTCATCCAGGCATGCACGCAGGTCAAGCCCCGCACTGCCAGGTGTCGCGTAGGTGGGCAGTTGGTCCGCCATGCGCGGGTCCAGAATCTTCACATCGATCTTCACGGTTTCTTCTTTCTAGTCGGGCGCTGATGCGCCGGTTGTTGCGCCGCTTTCTGTGCCGCCTGTTGGGCGGCATCGCGCAGCCTTCGCTGCCAAGGTTTTTGCGAACCGCCGTTCCCCGCAGCGCTGGTATTGGCATCACTCCCCATGGCCTCCGTCAGCCTGCCCAACCCCCACCACGCAGCAGCCATCAACATCAGCACGGGCAGCGCTCCGGCGTTGAAAAGGAACAGGGCAATGCCGTGCAGCACAGTCAAAGCCAGCAATACGCTTCTTCCAAAAATCAGGGGTCCCCGCAGCGGCGCAAGCACCTCCGCCAGTTCAGGCGGCAGCGTATTGGCTTTGGTGGCCACGGATGCAGAGGCGGAACCGGAGGCGGGGGACACAGACCCGGCCGCACCGGGAGCCCGCCTCGCAGAGGCTGGCACAGAAGGCACAGCTGCAGTGAGGCGCTCCACGTAGCGGGCAAAGTCGCCATCGGGTGGGGTGTCCCACTCGGGCTTGGTGGCACCAGTCCTCATATGGCCTCCTGCTGTCAAACCATGGGGGCAATGTCAGCGCTGCGATGCTGGCAAGCGCGAGGCAATTTCTTGCACGAGTTGCTGCGCCAGAGCACGCTTGGAACCCGGTGGCAGCTCGCGATGGCCTTGCGCATCAACCAGCAGCAAGGCATTGTCATCTTTGCCAAAGGCGGCCGGACCGATGTTGCCAACGAGCAATGGCACGCCCTTGCGCGCACGCTTGGCCGTGGCATGTGCCAACAGGTCGTGGCTTTCAGCAGCAAAGCCCACACAGAACAGATCGCCCGAGCGAGCGCGCACCGATTGCGCCACCGCCGCCAGAATGTCTGGGTTCTCCACAAAACCGACGGTAGGCGCCTGGCCCGAGCCATCCTTCTTGATCTTTTGGCTGGCCTGCGCCGCCGGGCGCCAATCTGCCACCGCAGCCGTGGCCACGAAGATGGATGCGGAAGGCACTTCCTGCTCCACCGCGGCCAACATCTGCTGGGCCGACTGCACATCCACCCGCCGCACGCCGCGCGGCGTTGGCAGGTGTACGGGGCCCGCCACCAGCGTCACCTCAGCGCCCGCTTCGCGGGCTGCGCGGGCAATGGCAAAGCCCATCTTGCCGCTGGAATGGTTGGTGATGCCCCGCACAGGGTCCATCGCCTCGAAGGTGGGGCCCGCTGTCACCAAGACTTTGTGACCCGCAAGGTGCTGCGGCGTAAAAAATGCGATCAGCTCTTCCAGCAGCTCCACAGGCTCCAGCATGCGGCCATCGCCCGTTTCACCGCAGGCCTGATCCCCATTACCTACCCCTAGCACCACAGCGCCGTCCTGCGCTACCTGGGCCAGATTGCGCTGCGTGGCTGGGTGAGCCCACATTTCACGGTTCATGGCCGGTGCCAGCAGCAAGGGCACCCGCTGAACAGGGCGAGCCAGGCACATGAGGCTGAGCAGCTCGTCCGCCCGGCCTTGGACCAGGCGCGCGATGAAGTCCGCACTACAGGGCGCGATCAGGATCGCATCGGCCTCGCGGCTCAGGTTGATGTGCGGCATGTTGTTGGGCTCGCGTGCATCCCACTGCGAGCCATACACCGTGCGGCCCGACAGGGCCTGCATGGTGACCGGTGTGATGAACTGCTCGGCCGCCTCGGTCATCACCACCTGCACGGTGGCGCCCTCCTTGATGAGCTGGCGGCACAGATCGGCCGCCTTGTAGCAAGCCACGCCCCCACTCAGACCCAGAACAATGTGTTTGCCAGCAAGCTCATTCATGCGGCGAATTTAGCAGACGGGGGTGCCCTTGCCAGCCGGGTGTCACCGGGGCGCCATCTATAATCCCGATTTCCCACCACCAAAAAAGACATGACCAAATTTGTCTTCGTCACCGGCGGTGTGGTGTCTTCCCTGGGCAAGGGAATCGCCTCAGCCTCCCTTGCCGCGATCCTCGAATCGCGTGGCCTCAAAGACACCCTCATCAAGCACGACCCGTACATCAACG
>JBCNOJ010000201.1:0-8612 GCA_039593925.1 Acidovorax sp. | reverse complement strand
AACCAGCTCATTGGCGGGTTCGAGGAGCTGATCCGCCGCTCCATTGGCCCGCAGATCACGCTGGAAGTGGTGGCTGGCATCAGCGTATGGCCGGTGCTGGTAGACCCAAGTCAGCTGGAAAACGCGCTGCTCAACCTGTGCATCAACTCGCGCGACGCCATGCCCGAGGGGGGGCGTCTCGTGGTGGAAACAGCCAACCGGTCGCTGGACGAACGCACGGCAAGCTCCGAGCAGATGTTGCCGGGGCAGTACGTTTCCATCTCGGTGAGCGACGATGGCACTGGCATGCCACCCGAAGTGCTTGCCCGGGCGTTTGATCCTTTCTACACCACCAAGCCGCTGGGCCTGGGCACGGGGCTCGGGCTGTCCATGGTGTATGGCTTCGCGCGGCAGTCTGGCGGGCAGGCCCGCATTTACTCCGAAGTGGGAGGTGGCACCACGGTGTGTGTCTACCTGCCGCGGTATATCGGCGAAATCGCTCCTGAGCCCGAGGCTGCGCAGACGCCACCGCCCGTGGATACCGTGGGCCGTGGGGAGACCGTGCTGGTGGTGGACGATGAAGCATCGGTGCGGCAACTGATGGTGGAAACGCTGCGCGAAATGGGATACCACGTGCTCGAGGCAGACAGTGGTCTTCGCGCCATGGAGGTGCTGCAGGCCAACGCGGCGTCGGTCGATTTGCTGGTGACGGACGTGGGCTTGCCCGGCGGCATGAACGGGCGGCAGGTGGCCGATGCGGCGCGCACCGTGCGCCCCGATCTCAAGGTCCTGTTCGTGACAGGGTATGCAGAGAACGCGGTGCTCAGCCACGGCCATCTGCCCACCGGTATGCAAGTGCTGACGAAACCCTTCGAATTGCAGGTGTTCGGGCAGAAAGTGCAGACGCTGATCCGATCGATAGCGGCACCCAGCCTCAGCTAGCAGGCGCGCGGGTAGCCGGAGCGTAGCCGGTGCAGCACCTGCTGTTTCTGGGTCGTCTGCAGCGCATCAGGGCCGCTGCGCCATCACCTGTGCGTACAGCGCTTGCGCCGCTACCGATAGGCTTTCATCCCTGCGCCGCACCAGGTAGATCTGGCGGGTGAGCCCTGGCAGCGGCAGCGGTCGGGTTACCAGGTCTGGCTGCTGGAAATGGAACAGCGTGAGCGCGGGCACCACGCTGATACCCAGCCCCGCGCGCACCATGCCCATCACGGTGGCCAGTTGCTCCACCTCCATCAGCGTGTGCATGGCCTGCGGGTGCAGGGCGGCCTCCAGGTACTGGCGCACGCTGCTGGTGCGCGCCAGGTGGATGAAGGGCCAGGCGGCCAGGTCCTGCGCGGTGATGGCCTTGCGCCTGCGCGCCAACGGGTGGTCGGCCGGGCACACCAGGTAGAAGTCGTCGCTGCAGAACGGCTCGGCCTGCAGCGCGGGCGTGTTGGCGCGGATGGCGGCCAGCGCAAAGTCGGCATGGCCGCTGGCCACGCGGTCGATGCAGGGCTCGGACAGCACATCGGCAATGTCGATCTCGATGCCTGGGTGCGCCGCGCGGTACTGCGCCAGCACACCCGGCAGCCAGCCCGCTGCCAGCGACGGCAGCAGCGCCACGGCCACACGCCCGCGCTGCAGTGTGGCGGCACTGCGCATGGCAGCCAGGGCGCCGGTGATTTCGGCTCGGATGCGGCGGGCCGACTCCAGAAAGTTCTGCCCCTCGGGCGTCAGGTCCACATGCCGCGTGCTGCGGTCGAACAGCCGCAGGCCCAGGTCGTCCTCCAGCGCGCGGATGAGGGCGCTGAAAGCGGGTTGCGACAGGTGGCACAACGTAGCGGCGCGCGTGAAGCTGCGCTGCTCGGCCAGAGCCAGGAAGGCGTCGAGCTGGCGGCTGGAGAGGTGAGGGGCGCTCATGCAGGGTTGATGTGATTCATCTGAATTTCAGATGGATTCATCTTAACAATCGATTTCACAGAATACCGCAGGCTGCCTACAGTGGGCGCAGGAGACAACGATTCCATGGCGAACAACGCTGACAAAAAACTGCTGGTGGGCTGCGCCGCCGGCTTCTCGGGCGACCGCACCGACGCGGCCCTGCCCGTGGTGCAGGCGCTTATTGCCAGCGGCCAGCCTGCGGTGCTCATCTTCGAGACGCTGGCCGAGCGCACGCTGGCGCTCGCCCAGCTGGCGCGCCGCACGAACCCCGATGCTGGCTACGAACCCCTGCTGGTGGACCTACTGCGCCCCGTGCTGGCGCAGTGCCTGGCGCACGGCGTGCGCATCGTCAGCAACTTTGGTGCGGCCAACCCGCACGGCGCCGCGCGCCGCATCCACGCCCTGGCGGGCGAGCTGGGCCTTGCCCGCCCGCGCATCGCCGTGCTGCAGGGCGACGACCTGAGCGGCCCCGAACACCGCGCGTTGCTACAGGGCGCGCTGGGCAGCGCCATGCCCACCGAGCCCATTGTCAGCGCCAACGCCTACATCGGTGCGCAGGCCATTGCCGATGCGCTGCGCGCGTGTGCCGACATCGTGGTGTGCGGGCGCGTGGCCGACCCATCGCTGGTGCTGGGCCCCGCGCTGGCGCACTACGGCTGGGCGCTGGACGACTGCGACCGGCTGGCCCGCGCCACCATGGCAGGGCATTTGCTGGAATGCGGCGCACAGGTCACCGGCGGCTACTTTGCTGACCCCGGCTACAAGGACGTGCCGGGCCTCGCCCAGCTGGGCTACCCCATCGCCGAGATCGACGCCAACGGCCACTGCACCATCACCAAGCCCCCAGGCACGGGCGGCTGTATCACCGAACGCACGATAAAGGAACAGCTGCTGTACGAGCTGCACGACCCGGCGGCGTACCTCACGCCCGATGTGGTGGCCGACATCACCACCGCCCGCGTGACCACGGTGGGCGCCGACGCTGTGCGGCTGGAGGGCGTGCAGGGCCATGCACGGCCTGCCACGCTCAAGGTCAACGTGTGTTTTGAATCGGGCTGGTTTGCCGAGGGCGAAATCTCCTACGCCGGCCCGCGCGCCAAAGCCCGAGCGCGGCTGGCGGGCGAGGTGCTGCGCGAGCGCCTGCACGGCCTGGGTCCGCTGCGCATCGACCTGATCGGCGTGACCAGCATCTTTGGCGACGACACCAGTCGCTGGATGGATGCCCCCCACAACGACGGCAATGACGCTCGAGATGTGCGCCTGCGCGTCGCCCTGCAGCACCGCGACCACGCCAGCGCCCAGCGCCTGGTGCGCGAGGTGACCGCGCTCTACACCTGTGGCCCCGCCGGCGGTGGCGGCGTGCGCACCGCCATGCGCCCACGCCTGGGCACCGTGTCGTGCCTGGTGCCGCGCGAGGCGGTGTCGGTGCATTTCGAGATGGTGGGCTAAGAAGCTGTGAACGAATCCCTCATGCCCGCTCGTGCCGCAAAAATGCGCGCCCTCGGCGTTGCAAATGCTCGCCATAGCTCGAGCTATGGCTGTGCTTTGCGCCTTGATGGCGCACGTTTGTGCTGCCTGCTCGGCCACGCCGGATTCATTCTCAGCTTCTGAGGAGTACACACACCATGACAACCACCATCACCGTGCCCCTGTATCGCCTCGCCCACAGCCGCACCGGCGACAAAGGCAACCGCTCCAACATCAGCGTCATCGCCTGGCACCCCGTGCTGTGGGATGTGCTGGTCGAACAAGTCACCGAGGCCGCCGTGGCACAGCAGTTTGCGCAGCGCCGCCCGCGCCGGGTCACGCGCTACCTGCTGCCCCAGCTGCAGGCCATGAACCTCGTGCTGGACGACGTGCTCGACGGTGGCGTGAATGATTCGCTCAACCTCGACAGCCATGGCAAGGCACTCAGCTACCTGCTGCTCGATATGCCCGTCACGGTGCCCGCGCACCTGGCGCCGCACTTTGGCGGCCATACGGCCTAGACCTTTGATTTCGTTTTTCCATCCATACCAACACCAGGAGACAACATGACCCATTCATCCCCCCGCCGCGCTCTGCTCGCCACTGCCGCCGTAATGGCGCTCGGTGCATTGCACGCCCCCGCTGCGCTCGCCCAGGCGGCCGGTGCCTACCCCGCCAAGGCCATCACCTTCGTCGTGCCCTTTGCCGCAGGCAGCGCCACCGACCAGCTGGCGCGCGCGCTGGGCCAGTCCATCACCAACGACACCAAGCAGCCCGTGGTCATCGACAACAAGGCGGGTGCCAGCGGCATGATCGCCGCGTCGGCCGTGGCCAAGTCGGCGGCCGATGGCTACAGCGTGCTCATTACCACCAACACCACCCACGCCGCCAACGAGCACCTGTACAAGAAGCTCTCGTATGACCCGGTGAAGGACTTTGCCCCCGTCACCGGCCTGGGCAAGGGAGGCCAGGTGCTGGTGGTCAACGCCAACGCGCCTTACAAGAACGTGGGCGAGCTGCTGGCCTTTGCCAAGAAGAACCCCGGCAAGCTCAGCTTTGGCAGCGGCAGCTCATCGAGCCGCATGGCGGGCGAAATGCTCAAGCAGCTGGCGGCCGTGGACATCCTGCACGTGCCCTACAAGAGCAACCCGCTGGCCATCACCGACCTGCTGGGCGGGCAGATCGATTTGATGATCACCGACACCTCCACCGGCGTGCCGCAGGTCAAGGCGGGCAAGCTGCGTGCGCTCGGCTATTCCACCCAAAAGCGCAGCGCGCAATTGCCCGATGTGCCCACGCTGGACGAAGCGGGTGTGAAGGGCTACGACATGGGCTACTGGTTTGCGGCCTACGTGCCCGCAGGCACGCCCGCGCCGGTGGTGGCGCGCCTCAACGAGCTGCTGACCGCCGCGACCAAGAGTGCTGCGGCCAAGAGCTTCTTTGACAACGCAGGCTCCGAGGCCTGGACCACCACGCCCGACGAACTGGCCAAGTTCCAGGCCGCCGAAACCCAGAAGTGGGGCAAGGTGATCAAGGCTGCTGGCATCGAGGCCGAGTAAATCGAAGGCTTGGTAGCGGCGGCGGGTAGCACGCGCTGCGCCGGGTTTTCACTCCCTCTCCCCTCGCGGGGGAGGGCGGGGGAGAGGGGTTCTTCTTCCGGGCGCCGCGCCCCATGCTCCCCCCTCTCCCCAACCCTCTCCTACCAGGGGAGAGGGAGTATCAGTGCGCTTTCAAAGGGGTGTGAAAAATCAAGCAAAATCAGCCTCTACGGCCTGATAGGTAAGCGCTGATAGCTATCAAAATAGTAGTAATTCAGCCGAGGCTAGGGATGTCCTGCATAGCCCTCGCGGGGCGGTGGTAGTGCGGATCGGGATGGGGCGCAAGGCGTCTTTTTGCAGTCAATAGCCCAGCTATTGGCAAGAAAAGCAACGCAGCGAACCGCCCGAGGCCGCGCTAACACCGACCGCAGGGAGTTATGCAGGACATCCCTAGCATCCCTCACCAAGGCACCCCCGCAAACCGCTCCACCAAAAAGTCCAGCAACGCCCGCACCGCAGGCGACAAGTGCCTGCGCGACGGGTACAGCGCATAGATCGTCATCACCGGCAAGTCCCAGCCCGGCAACACGGCCTGCAACTCGCCGCTGTGCAGGTAGGGGTTGACCAGATACGTCGGCTGCATCGCAATGCCGCCGCCCGCCAGCGCTGCGCGCATCAGCGTGGTGGCCTCGTTGGCGCTGAAATGGCCGCTCACGCCCACGCGCTCCACCACCTCGCCGCGCGTCAGCTGCCACACGCTTTTGCCAAAGTTGGCGTAGCTCAGGCACCGGTGCTGCGCCAGGTCGGCAGGCAACTTGGGCACGCCGTGCGCGGCCAGGTAGGTGGGCGATGCCACCAGCGCCGAATCGCACCGCGCCAGCGGCCGGCCGATGAGCAGCGGGTCGGGCTCGGCGCTGATGCGGATCGCCAGGTCGATGCGCTTTTCGACCAGGTTCAGCGATCCTTCGCTTGCGTCCAGGTCGATCTTGAGCTGCGGGTGTTGCGCCAGAAAGTCCGCAATCGCTGCGCCCATCTGCGCAAACGCAAACGACACGCTGCAGGTCAGTCGCAGCTGCCCGCGCAGCGCGCCCTCGGTGGTGGTGGCGGTTTCTTCTTCCAGGTCTTGCGACAGCGCCAGCATTTGCTGGCAGCGGCGCAGCGCATGCTCGCCCGCGTCGGTCAGCGTCACGTTGCGGGTGGTGCGCTGCAGCAGCCGCGCCTGCAGCCACTGCTCCATCTCGCCCACATAGCGCGTGACCATGGCACGCGACATATCGAGCTTGTCGGCCGTGGCGCTGAAGCTGCCGCTGGTGGCGACTTCGGCAAACACATGCATGGCGGTCAGGCGGTCCATAGAGTGATTATTTGATCGATTTATGCAACAAATTTGCGCGAATTATCGGGTTTATTGGATCGATTGGCGCAAATAAACTTCATTCCGTCATCTACGCAACCTCTCAAAACCCCGGAGAAACCACCATGTTCCGCACTACCCTCATCGCCGCCACCCTCGCCGTTGCCTTCACGGGCGCCCAGGCCGCCCAGCCCCTGCAAGTCAAGGTCTACAACGCCGACGGCAACAGCTTCAACGTCAACTCCACGCTGGTCTATGGCGAGAAGGAAGCCATGGTTATCGACGCCGGCTTTACCCGTGCCGACGCGCTGCGCATTGCCGCCAACGTGCTCGACACGGGCAAAGAGCTGAAGACCATCTACGTGAGCCAGGCCGACCCCGACTATTACTTTGGCGTGGAGACGCTCAAAGAAATCTTCCCCCAAGCCGACGTGGTGACCACGCCCGCCGTGCTGGAGAAGATCAACGCCAAACTGGCTGGCAAGCTCGCCTTCTGGGGCCCCAAGATGGGCGCCAACGCACCGCGCAAGCCCGTGCTGCCCAAGGCGATTGCTGGCAACACGCTGAGCGTGGACGGCCAGACCGTGGAGATCCGTGGCACCACCGGCCTGCTGGCGCACCGCCCGTATGCGTGGATTCCGTCCATCAAGGCCGTGGTGGGCACCATCGGCGTGTTTGGCACCAACACCCATGTGTGGACGGCCGACACGCAAACGGTGGCCGAGCGCAGCGCCTGGGTGGCCCAGCTCGACGAGATGGCAGCCCTGCAGCCCACCGTGGTGGTGCCCGGTCACATGCCCGCCGGTGGCGCGCTGGATGCAGCCAACATCAGCTACACCAAGGGCTACCTGCAAGCGTTTGAGAAGAACGCCGCTGCCACCAAGACGAGTGCCGAACTCATCGACGCGATGAAAAAGGCCTACCCCGCAGCGCCCATGGGCCTGTCGCTGGACATCGGCGCCAAGGTCAACAAGGGCGAGATGAAGTGGTAAGGGCCACCAAACCCAACTGTTGAAACGAAGGAACCAGACCGTGACCGCCACACACTCCCTCCAACAAGTCCTGCAGCACCTGCACGCCGGGCGCTGGAACGCGGCGCACGATCTGGTGCAACACGATGGCTCCATGCTCGCCGCCTGGTTGCACGGCAACCTCCATTTGCAGGAAGGCGACCTGGAAGACGCCGAAAACTGGTACGACCGCGCCGCCCGCCACTTCCGCAGCCGGGGCACGCTGGCCGAAGAGATCGCGGCGTTTGAAGCCGCACTGACTGCGTCTGAAACCTCAGACACCATCGAAAGAATGTGACCCATGCCCACCACGCCAACCGCTACCGTGACCTACCTGTTCGACCCCCTGTGTGGCTGGTGTTATGCCGCCGCACCGGCACTCAAGTTCCTGCAAGCGCAGGCGAGTGTCGAGTTGGTGATG
This sequence comes from Acidovorax sp., assembly GCA_039593925.1. Lineage (GTDB taxonomy): Bacteria > Pseudomonadota > Gammaproteobacteria > Burkholderiales > Burkholderiaceae_C > Acidovorax. The sequence continues at coordinate 920 of JBCNOJ010000201.1, read as the reverse complement.
GCCCCCACCGGCCTGTTTGCAGGCGCGGGTGCGCGGCGCATGGACGCGCAATTTGCCACCTACGCATGGGCCAACGACCAGCGCATCCAACAGCTCACCGGCCAGCCTTTTATGCAGGCTTACCGCGACCAGATTCTGGGTGCCGAGGGCGGCCGTTTTGACTCCGCCCCTGCCACGCTGGCCCTGACCGCCGTGGCGCAGACAGCGCCTGAGCGCGAGCTGGACGCGCTGCACGCCCTGCAGCACGCCCGCTATGTGGAGGGGCGCGACAACGCAGATCCCGCCGTGATCGCCGAAGTGCTGCGCGCCCTGGGCCTGCAACAAGCCGCCGCCCTGGCCTTGTCGCCAGACACCGCCTTGCTGTGCGCCAACGCCGAACGCACCGCCACCGCCCAGGCCACGCTGCGCGCCGTGGGTGCGCGCGGCGTGCCGCAACTGGTGGTCACGGGGCAGGGCGGTGCGTTGCGGGTGCTGGGCGGCGATGCGCTGCTGGGGCCGCGCGAGCAATTGCTGGCGCTGGTGCGGGCGGCGGCTGCGGATTGAACGCGGCGGACCCGCAACGCCTTTCAGCACCCACAAGAGGGAACAGGTAAAAGCGCGTCCGCTGAGGGGCGCTCGCTTTTTTTTGCTCACTCCATTGAGGGATCAATCAGCACCTTGGCCCCGGTATTGCGCGGGCCATAAAAGGCAATCGCCTCCGCACTCAGCGCCCCTGCCAGCGACACCGTGCGCGCATAGTGGCTCGCAAAGGTGGTCTTCAGCTCGGCGGCCACGCGCGCGCGCAGCGCTTGGGTGGCTTCATTGCCAATCTTCTGCAGAAACGGAAACAGCAGCCATCCGCCCATGCCCCAGGCCATGCCAAAAGTGCGGTGCACTTCGGTGGGGCGCGTGTCCAGGTGACCGTACAAATACACCTGCTT
>JBCNOJ010000200.1:0-8649 GCA_039593925.1 Acidovorax sp. | reverse complement strand
ATGCCGTACGCAATGGTCTGGTGCGCCACCAGCGTGGCCTGCACGCCAAAGTCAAAGCCAATCGCGCTGGCCACGATCAAGCCAAGCTGGGCCTGCGCAGGCAGCAGCGGCGCCAGCGCCATCACGGCAAACGACGCAGCGGCCAGCCCGGCGCCGTAACGCGTCACCACCTCGGGCCCGCGCTTGTCGGCCAGGCGCCCGGCCAGCGGGGCAGCCAGTGCACCTGCCGCCCCGGCCAGGCCAAACGCACCTGCCGCCGCCGTGCCCAGGTTGAACTGGCTGTGCAGCATCACCGCCAGCGTGGACCAGAACGCGCTGAAGCCCACGGCCAGCAGCCCCTGCGCCCAGGCCGCGCGGCGCAGCGCTGCATGCTGGCGCCACAGTGCCACCATGGAGCCGATCAGCGCGCCATAGCCCATCTGCGTGGTGGGTGCAAAGCGCGGCAGCCCGCGCCACACGGCCACCGTCAGCAGCGCAATGGCCACCGCCGCCGCCACATACATCGTGCGCCAGCCCCACTGCTGCGCCACAAAGCCGCTGACCACGCGCGACAGCAAGATGCCCAGCAGCAGCCCCGTCATCACCGTGCCCACCATGCGCCCGCGCTGTGCGGCCGGGGCCAGCGTGGCGGCGGCGGGCACCACGTCTTGCGCCACCGTGGCCGCCAGGCCCACGGCCAGGCTAGCCGCCAGCAGCGCGCCCATGCCAGGTGCCAGGCCGCTCAGCATCAGCGCCAGCATCAGCGCGATGGACTTGATGACGATGATGCGGCGCCGGTCAAACCGGTCGCCCAGCGGCGCCAGCAGCAAGATGCCCAGCGCATAGCCCAGCTGCGTGAGCGTGGGCACCAGCCCCACCACGCGGCTGTCGGCCTGCATATCGGGCCCCAGCACGCCCAGCATGGGCTGGCTGTAATACAGCGACGCCACGCTCAGCCCCGCCGTGGTGGCCAGCAGCAACAACAGCGGCGCGCTCACCCCGCTTTCAGGGCCCGCTGCGCCTGTTGCGCCTGCTGCACCGCTTGCATGCACGTTTTGAATGGAAGACATCACAACACCATTGGTTGAAAAGGAATGGTGCGATTGTTCTAGCCCGCCTCCGCGCTGGGTAGTAGGCTGAACTGCAGATTCGTTATACGCTTGGCGTATGAGCACCACCCCATCAGCGCTGCAGCCCGGCGCCGACCGCATTGAGCTGATGCAGACCTTTGTCCGCATCGTCGAGGCCGGCAGCCTGTCAGCCGCCGCCCAGCAACTGGGCACCAGCCAGCCCACCGTCAGCCGCCGCCTGCAGGCGCTGGAACGCAGCCTGGGCATCAAACTGCTGCAGCGATCCACCCATGTGATGAAGCTGACCGAAGACGGCGACCGCTGCTTTGCCCACGCCAAGGCCCTGCTGGAAGACTGGCGCGCCATGGAGGACGACCTGCGCGGCACCGCCGACACCCCACGCGGCACCCTGCGCGTGCTGGCGCCGCACGCCTTTGGGCAAGACCAGTTCATCGCCCCGCTGATGGCCTATCTGCGCCGCTACCCCGAGGTGGATGTGGAATGGATGCTGCACGACCGCCGCCCCAACTTCATCGCCGAAGGCATCGACTGCGCCATCCAGGTCGGCGCGGTAGACGACCCCAGCGTGGTCGCGGTGCGCCTGGCCGAAGTGCCCCGCATCGTGCTGGCATCCCCCGCCCTGATGGCCAGCCGCGCCACGCCCCAGCACGCGCAAGACCTGCAACCGCTGCCCTGGCTGGCCCTGAGCACCTTCTACCGGCGCGAAGTGACGCTGACCCGCGAGCCCGGTGGCGAGGCCCACACCTTCGGCATCACGCCCCGCCTGGCCACCGACAGCCTGTACGCCCTGCGCAGCGCCGCGCTGGCGGGGCTGGGGGCGTGTATCGCCTCGGCATGGATCGTGGACAACGATGTGCGGCAAGGAAATCTGCTGCACCTGGTGCCCACGTGGCAGGCATCGCCGCTGCCGGTATATTTGGTATATCCGTATGCACGGTTTTATCCGGCGCGGCTACGATTCTTTTTGGAGGCGATGCGGGAGGCGATGCCGGGGCTGGCAGGAATCAGAGTAGAAGATTCACCGCTGCCCACGCAACATAGGAATTATTTATAAAAATAAACTAAAAAATCTAACACAAACAACCGAAAAATCCAGTCAAAATTAAGTTTCAGGGCCAAAAATTACAAAGCACCAAACAATAACTCAACACAATAGATGCAATAACCACTTATCACATTTAAATTTCAATCACCTTCACACCCCGCCACAATGCCTCCCGAAACAGAAACAGAAACAGAAATAGAAATAGACATATTTTGGTGGAATACCAACGACTTCTATCATTACGACGAAAACAAAAAAGGAGATAGATGGCCAAAATCACCCGGGGAGTATACAGAAAAGTGCTTAAGGATTGATAATGCACTCAAAAATTTTTTCACACATTATAAAGAGCCAGAAATAATCGGACTATGCGAGATCACAGCAAAATCAGCCAACGACTTGAGAAACAGATTTTTAAAAAACTACTCCTTCTTTTCATTAGACTTAATAGAAAAATCTCCAACATTAAATATAGCAGTCTTTTATAAAGACCACATCAATATTAAGATAGAAGAAATACAACCCATCGTAATTGATCGGACACCAAGTGGAACCAGACCCATGGCAGTTGTTGACATTAAAAAGGAAAACTCAACAACAAGATTAATACTATGTCATTGGCAACCGCGCACAGAAGGCGATGATGATTTATACAAAATAAGAATAGCAGAACATCTAACAAATTACATCTACGATTATCTTAACCCCCAGGAGGGCGCACCCAAAGAAGATAGGAATATAATTATTCTTGGAGACTTAAACGAAGAGCCCTTTGATAAAATCCCTACTGCACTATTGAGTGCGCACCGCCATAGAGAAAAAGCAACTCAGAAAAGTCACTGGAGCGAAAAGCACACCAAGAAAATTCACCTATACAATTGCACATGGCGACTACTTGGCGAAAAACAGGCAGCCAAAAGTAATTCAGGCCTCCATGTAGCAGGCTCCTATTACTGGAACTCAAAAAAAACGTGGCATACGCTTGATCAAATTCTAGTTAGCGGAGGGCTCCTGACTGACAAAAAACCACATATCGATGAAGCATGTACGCAGATTGTCAATCTGAACGCATTTATGCCCAACAATGGATTACCTACAAAGTTCGAATATTCACCCAAGAATGGCTACATCGGCTTATCAGATCATTTACCAATTCATACAAAATTGATTTACTAATTATGGAAAATTTTGACATAGCATTTAATATAATCAACGAGATCAATCAAAAATACAACATTGCCCGATCGGATTTGGAAGGAACGATTGGTCGCCTGGAAAACTCTTTAAAAAAAATAGTTCCAGAGCTTAAGTTTCACTTATCAATATCCAAGGATAGTCACGCAGGGACAATTTTCTCATTAGTACTAGATTCAAACCCTGGCGACAACAAAATAGCACAAATAAGAATAAGTGATTTTTTCATTACCACAAATGGCTACCCAATTGAACACGGGAGATATTTCAAACCAACAGATGAATATCGCTCGGAAGGATCTTTCGAATCAATAAACGACATTGAAAATCATTTCAAAAGCATGATAGAAAGCTCAGACTCCATAATAATTCAGTCAGTGGGCTTTGCAGCACGAAGAAGAGCCGCATTCAATTAGCCCATGAAAACCAAGTCAACTTAAAAATATTTCACAGCAAATACTGAAAGCAGCCAACAAAATTGGCACTTGAATCAAGATTCATCCAAGCTCTTCTGTAAGATCATTCAAAACCGCATTACCTCACAGAAGCTTAAGATAATTTACTATGTTAACTTTTTGTATTGTGCGCGAAGATCGACAAAATCCTATACCGAGGGCTGTCACCACAGCAACCGATAGCCTCACCAAAGCTACCAAGCAAACACCTAGGGGCAATTCTGTTGGTGCAGCCATATAGGCTAATTTTTAGTGGAAACTCGCACTTAGCCAGTTCAATTCGTGCAATCAGCCCTTAGGAATTTTCGTTTCGAATACGGAAGTTAGTGCGGCAAGACGAGGTATGGACGCGACAGAGATTTTCTCGTTTCTACATCGCCAGCCGCAAAATACGCTCAGCAGCCACCGCCACATGTCGCAATAACTCACACCTGCAAGCCTTGAACCCTGCGCTGAATCCTTGTTCGCCCTCCAACCGGCGAACGAACACCTGCGCAATCACAAGCGCCTCTTTCCAAACCACCGCGCTGACCTGCTCCCCCACCGTCAGTTCCAGCGCCCGGTTTGGCAACCCTCCCCCCGCCGTTGGTGCAAACGCCATGGGCGTCATGTCATACGCGGGCGCCAGCTCATAAGGCCTGCGCCCCTCTGACAAACACGACAGGTTGCCGCTGTGCATGTCGGTGTTGCCGATCAGGGTGCCAATCGCCCACAGCAGGCAGGCCGTGTCAAAGGCCTTTGAGGTGATGCCCCCTTCAGTAACGCCTTGGCAATCGCCCGGCGCTCGCTGGCCGATGGGCTTACAGGGATCCACGCCACGCACCTTAAAATTGATAGCTGCCAGCGCTTGCTGGTAAAGCGCCAACAGCCAATTTGACCAATATTTCTCCAGGCCATACCCCGCATCCACGGTAACAACACGCCCATCCGCGCGCCAGAACAATCCTGCCAATGAAACTGCTCCCGCCTTCCGCCTACCAACCCCAGGCCTCCACGGTGTTCGCCTCCGTGGCCCGAGAGTTGGAGGCACTGCTGCCCCATGCACAGGTCGAGCACATTGGCGCGTCTGCCATTCCAGGCGCGGTGTCCAAAGGCGATCTGGACATCTGCATACTGGTAGCGCCGCAGGCGCACCAGTCCGCAGTGGATGCACTGCTGGCCGCTGGCTACAAACCCAAGGCCGACACGTTGCGCACGCCCGCGCTGTGCATGTTGCTGTCGCCGCGCACCGATCTGGACGTGGCCTTGCAGGTGGTGGCACGGGGGTCGGAGTTTGAGTCTTTCTTTCTCCACTTTCGGGACGCCCTTCGTGCCAACCCGCTGCTGGTGGCGCAGTACAACCAGCTCAAGCAGCAAATTGCAGACAGCGGGGAAGAGCGCTACCGCGCAGAGAAGTCGCGCTTTATCACCGCGGTGCTGGGCGCCTCGGCGGTAGGCGCCGTCACTACGACTCCCCCAGCTCCGGGCTAGGCCCGCGCTCCAGCAGCGTCGACAGTGCGATCTGGGTGCGCGTGCCCTCCACGCCTTCCACCCCGTGGATCTTGGCCAGCAGCGCTTCCAGGGCCTGGGTGTCTTGCGTGCGCACCTTCAGCAGGATGCCGCTCTCGCCGGTCACGGTGTGGATCTCTTCGATGTCGGCCAGTGACGCCAGCGCGGCCACCTGGCGGGCGCGCCGCACGGTGCTGGTGATGACCTGCACAAAACACAGCAGCGGGCGGCCAAGCTTGGCGCCGTCGAGCCGTGCCACGGTGCCCAGGATGACGCCGTCGCGCTTGAGGCGCTTGACGCGCTCATGCACTGCCGGGGCCGAGAGGTGCAAGGCCTGGCCCAGTTCGGCGTAGCTCAGCGTGCTGTCGCCCGCCAGCAGCCCTAACAGTTTTCGGTCCATAGGGTCCAGGCGGGCGGGTGGCGCGCCTCGGGGCGGAAGCTCATTCGTATTTTTGGTCATAGCGGTGAAAAGGCTTGGTTTGCCGAATGGTGTTCAGAATAATAAACAAACATTCGAACACCATTCAGGCGACAACACCATGACAACCCTTACACCCGCAGCGCACGCCACTGCGCACCATGCAAACGCCCCAAGCGCGCCCTCCCCCACCCGCTTGCTGGGCCACGTGACGCCCGAGGTGTGGGCAGAGGCCGTGCGCCGCGTGGGCAACCCGCCATCGCAAGCGCCCATGCAGCGCGCGGTGCAGGTGATTGACGCGGCGGGCGCGGCCGCCTTGCGCAACATGGGCGTGCCTGCGGCCGGTCGGCCGTTGCCTGAGGTGGTGGACCAGTTGCTCAACGGCATCAACCCCTGGCGCGCCAAGATGGACCACCCGCGCTTTTTTGCCTTCATCCCCGGCCCGGCGTCGCCGTTGTCGGCCCTGGGCGACCTGGCCATCGGCATGCACAACGTGCACGGCGGCAGTTGGCTGCAAAGCTCTGGCCCGTCGGCGGTAGAGAGCGGGCTGATCGCCTGGCTGGCGTCGCGTGCGGGCTTGCCAGCGTCAGCGGGCGGGCTGTTTGTGTCGGGCGGCTCCATGGCCAACCTCACGGCGCTGACGGTGGCGCGCGACCAAAAGCTGGCGCAACAGGAGCGCCACGCGGGCGTGGCCTATGTGTCAGAGCAAACACATTCGTCCGTTGCCAAGGGGTTGAAGATCATCGGCTTTTTGCCGGAACAGGTGCGGCGCGTGCGCACCGATGCGGCCTTCCGCATGGATGTGGACGCGCTCGCCAGCGCCATCGCGGCAGACCGCGCAGCCGGGCTCAAGCCTTTTGTGGTGGTGGCCAGCGCGGGCACCACCAACACCGGCAGCGTAGACCCGCTGCGCGCCATTCGCGCGCTGTGCGATGCGCACGGCCTGTGGATGCATGTGGACGGCGCTTATGGCGCATCGGCCGCGCTGTCGCCAGCGCACCGCCACCTGCTGGATGGCATGGGCGAGGCCGACAGCCTGAGCTGGGATGCGCACAAATGGCTCTTCCAGACCTATGGCTGCGGCATGGTGCTGCTGCGCGACGGCGCGCACTTGGCGCAGAGCTTTCACACCCGGCCCGAATACCTGCGCGATGCCCACACCGAGGCCGACCAGGTGAACTATTGGGACCTGGGCAGCGAGCTGACACGGCCCATGCGCGCCATGAAGCTGTGGCTGACGCTGCAGGTGCTGGGCTCAGACGCCATGGGCGATGCGATTGCGCACGGCTGCCAGCTGGCGCAGTGGGCAGAAGAAGCACTGCGTGAACAGCCGTGCTGGGAGATCGCCTCGCCCGCGCAGCTGGCCATCGTCAACTTCCGCATGGTGCAGCCCGGCCTGTCGCCCGAGGCCACGGACGCCCTGAACCGCGCCATTTCGCGCCGCGCGCTGGAAGACGGCTTTGCCACCGTGCTGACCACGCAGCTGAACGGCCGCACGGTGCTCCGCATCTGCGCCATTCACCCGGATGCGACGCAGGCGGACATGCGGGAGACGGTGGGCCGGCTGGCGGCGTATGGCGCTGCGGAGGTGAAGGCAGGCGCTCCGGGTTGGGTAGCGTGAAAGGTGTGGTCGGCCTCCTTGCAAATCGGCCACCGACGCACTCATTTTTTGATAGCTTTTAGCGCTTTAACATCAAGCGCTAGCGGCACATTTCACCTCAAACCACCTGCTGCACCACGCTCACGCAGCGCCCTTCCACACCTGCGCATCCGTGATGGCCGCCACATCCACCCGCACCGGCAGGATGCCGTCGCGCACAGATCGATCAGCCACCGTCTGCAGTGCGGTGATATCTGCCTGCGTGACGGGCCGTGCCGCGATGGCTGCGCGCCCAGTGATGGTGCGCGATGCCTCAATGGGCAGGCGAGTGAGCTGGGTGTAGACCTGGGCATAGGCTTCGCGGTTTGCCAGAGCCCATTCGCCTGCGCGGGCCAGGCGGTCGAGGTACTGAACGATGGCGGCACGTTTGGCCGGGTCTGCCAACGCGGCGTCGGTGGCGGTGATGAAGCCCAGCGCGGTGTTAATGCCGCGCCCGTCGCGCAAGTTGCGGCCGCCCTGTTGCAGGGCGATGGTGTAGTAGGGATCAAAGATCGCCCAGGCGTCGATCTGCCTGGATGCGAAGGCGGCAGCCGCATCGGTGGGCAGCACGAACTTGACGGTGACTTCTTCGCGCTTGACGCCCGCCTCTTCGAGCGCACCGTACAACTGGTATTGCGAGATGCTGCCGCGCGCAGAAGAAACGATCACCGTTTTGCCGCGCAAGTCGGCCACGCTGCGCAGCGCCGAATCGCCCTGCACCACGATGCCCAGCGAGTCCGGCTGGCCAACGCGCGTGGCCACGATCTTGAGCGGGGTCTTGCCCACGGCGGCGGCCAACACGGGCAGGTCGCCCGCCATGGCGGTGTCCACGGCGCCGCTGCGGTGCGCTTCAAACAAGGGCGCTGCGCCCTGGAAGTTGGCCCAGCGCCAAGCAAAGGGCGCGCCCTCCAGCGTGCGCGATGCCTCAAACAGCGCGCGCAGGCCACCAGCCTGGTCGCCCAGCACCAGCGATGCGGCAGGGCTGCTGCCCTGTGCGTGGGCCGCAGCGCCCCAGCCCAGCAGGCCCGTAGCGCCCAGCGAAAAGGCTGCGGCCCGCTGCAGCCACTGGCGGCGGGCGATGCCGTGCGGCGCTGAAACGCCCAGAGAGTCAGCGGGGCGGCGGGCGGGCTTGTGGCTTGCGCTGCGCATCACGCCGCCTTGCGCAGGCTTTGTGCGGGCGCTTGCCCGTCGCGCTCGGCCACCTTGGCGCGCACCAGGGGCAGCAGTTCACGGCCGTAGTCGATGGCGTCCACCAGCGGGTCAAATCCGCGGATCAGGAAGGTGGTGATGCCCAGGTCGTAGTACTTGAGCAGCGCGTCGGCCACCTGCTCGGGCGTGCC
>JBCNOJ010000020.1:0-22011 GCA_039593925.1 Acidovorax sp. | reverse complement strand
CGGTCACCAGGCCACCCTGGTAGCTGAACGTGGCCGTGGACGGCACCGACGGGCTCAGTGTGGTGGGGAAGGTATCGACCACCACCACATTGGTGGCATAGGACGGACCCGCATTGGTCACGGTGATCGTGTAACGCGTGCCTTCACCTGCCAGCAATCCGTCGTTGTTGTGGCTCATGCCCAACGTCACGTCCAGCTCGGCACGGGTGAGCGTGGCGTCTGCCGACGCGGTGTTGTTGTCGCTGCGCAGCTCAGGGGTGGTCGTGGCCACGGAGATCTCGTTGTGCACGATGGTGCTTGCCGGCAGATCGCCCAAAGAACGCATCTGGAACGTGACCGTGCGCTGCGCCCTGCTGGGCACGGCAGTTGCCCAGGCGCAGTTCAGGGTGCCGCCCGCCGTGCGCGGCGTTGCCGCCGCGCCACCGGTGATAGTGCAAGTGCCGCCATCGGACACTGTGGGGGTGCCGATCAGCACGGCATTGGCGGGCAGTGTGTCTACCATGGTCACGGCCTGGGCAGATGAAGGCCCGTCGTTGCGCACCGTAGCGAGGAAGGTCAGCGGCTCGCCAGCGGCGGCCGTGGTGGGAGACACCTGCTTCAACGCCACCAGGTCCACCAAAGCCGTGGCTGCGATACCCACGGTGCTGGAATCGTTGCTGTCGACGTTGTCGTTGATGTCACTGGACCGCGCGGTGGCCGTGTTGTTGTAGGTGCCGCTGGTAGCAACCTTGGGGCGAATCACCACTGCGATGTCCACCGAGGTACCGGGGTTGAGAGAGGCGATCGTGCAGGTCAACGTGCGGGATTCGCTGTTGACGCCACCCGTAGGCGCCGGGCATACAGCCCCCGCGCCTGGTGTGGCAGAAACAAAGCCACCACCGGGGTAGCGCGGCGAGCCGGGCGTGGGGGTGTCCACGGTGCCACCTTCATCCTGGCGCACCAGGCCGGCGAGCACGTCTGCCACAGTGATGCCCGTCACGGTGGTGCCGGCACTGTGGTTGGTCACCCGCAGGTTGTACGTCACCAAGTCGCCGCTCTGGATAGGGCCGGCGGGAGATGTCACCGTTTTCACGATGCCGATATCCGCCGTGGCGTTGGAGACCACCACGTTGGCGCCGTTGGTAACCACCGTGCCGTCTCGCCCGGTAACGCCCGCGCCGGCGGAATTGCTGAAGGTGGCGTGTGTGCCAGCGGCAGCGGACACCACTGCGGTCACCGTCACATTCAATGTCGCGCCATTGGCCAGCCCGCCGGTGTAATCACACACCGTGACGGAGGAACAGGACCAGACGACAGGCGCCGGAGGGGCTGCAGGTGGCGCCGGATTCGGCACCATCGACAGGATGGTCAAGCCAGCCCCCGGGCTCTCCGTGACAGTGATGGCCTGGCCTGAGAGGACATTCATGGGACCGTTGTTGCGGATGGCCAGGTTGAACGTGAAGTTCTGCCCCGCCTGCACAGGCCGGGATGGCCCCGTCTTGGTGATGGCCAACTGTGCTGTGTTGCTGCGCGTCACGCTCACATCGTCCGTGTTGTTGCCCGTGTTGACTTCACCCAGAGCGGCCGGAAGTTCGATGGTGCCCACATTGAGAATCGTGCCAACCGCCCCACCGGGGATGTTGGCCGTGAAACTGACGCTGGGCATGGCCGCGAAATTGCCGCCGGTGTAAGGCGCCCCCGCGGTGCTGCTGTGGTTGCACGTGATCGTGCCCGCGTTGTGAGCACACGTCCAATCCGGCGAGTTGCTGCCTGAAAACGCTCCAAAGGTCACGCCAGCGGGCAGGACATCGGTCAGCGTCATGCCATAGGGCTGGACGGTGCCGCCCTCGCGGCGGGGCGTGAGGGTGTACGTGACCGTGCCCCCCGTGGCCGCATCCACAACAACAGGGCTTGCCGTCTTCTGCAGCGACACATCCACGAAATCGCCGCCCGTCACCGAGATGACGACGCTGTCTTCGTTGTTGCCGCTTTGCCCGTCAGGCATGCGGTCGGAGATGGTGGTCCCAGCGTTCTGAAACCCTGCAATTGCGGCCGACCCGGCAATGCTGCCACTTTGGTTGGCGGCGGCCGGCACGGTGATGGAAGGCATGGCGCCAGTCGTCAAGGTGCCCAGGCGGGTGCAGACCAGCGTGCCGGTGGTGCGTGGGTAGCCACCCGATGGCGTACAGGTCCAGCCTGGCCCGCTGGGTGCGCCCGTGATGACAACCCCGTTGGGAATCTGGAATGTCAACTCTGCGCGGCCGGCCGCAGGAATGCTGCTGGGTCCGTTGTTGGCCACGTTGATGGTGTAGTTGAATGCAGCGCCATTGGCCACCGTGGCGGGTGCAAGCAGTTCAACGCCCAGATCCGCCGCCGTGTTGGTGGTGAAGTTGCGGGGCAGGTTGGTGTTGTTGCCGGGGTCGGGGTCAGTGCCGGAATGGGTGGCGCTGGCAGTAGCCTCCCAGTTGGTGCCGACGTCCGGCAGCACGATGTCGAAGTTCACCCACTTGAAACCGTCCGCAGAGGCCAGTGTGCCCACATCGCATGTCAGCGTGCGGTTGGCCAAGGTCAGCACGGTGTCCGGCGCGAGGGCCGGCGCGCAGGTGATGCCACCGGGCGTGGAGGAGTAGCCTTTGAATATGCCGCCCACAGGCAGGTTCTGCGTGAGCACCACATTGGCGGCGGCAGGACCGCTGTTGTGCCGCACGCGGGCCTGGTAGGTAAAAGTTCCCCCTGCTGGGCCGAACGCAGCGTCCACGCCGTCGTACAAACCGTTGTGGTTGACCAGGATGTCGGTCTGCGCGGAGGCCGCTCCCGCCATGAGGAAATTGCTGGCGACCAAACCGCCTGCCAGCACCAGCCACCGGAACCGGCGGGCCATGCCAGCCTGGCACAAAGTGGCGTCTTGCGGCTGCACTGCGGACTGCGAAGCTTGCGCACCGCGGTCATTGGTTTTTACCTGGATCGGCGCGGCACTGCCGCGCGAACGCCATCGCGCTACAAGGTCGAACATACATTCTCCTGAAGTGAACTGCTGAAAAATTTCAGCCACGCCGCAACCTCACCAGGCCCTTTTGGGGCAGCAAAAATGGGATGGGTACGAGGGGAGTGCGAGAACGCGCCCTGACCACGGCGGCTGAAGGCAGGGCTTGAATCTATCGGCGCATGGGGCACTCAAACCCTGTGTCGACAATCGTTAACTTTTGGTACTAAGCGAACGTATGGTTTGCACCACGCCCTCACCTAGACTGCCGGACATGCCATTGGGGAATCAGCGCTCTTGGCGCCAACGTTTGTGCAACCGCCTTTCATCAAAAGAATCCTTCGCTTCGGGCCTGCAAGCCAGGCCCCATCACGCATTGACACCGTGCGTGGCGCCACATTGCGTGACGCATGCCTTGCTTTGTGGCATGGTGCCGAAAAGAGGTCTGCACCGCCTTCCAGGCAACCGCCCGGCACCATGATTTACGAGCGCCTTTTTCTCCATCGACCGCTGGCCACCAAGATCGCCTTGCTGGTGGCTCTGATGGGAATGATCTCCATGGCAGTCTTGGCCTATGCGCTGATCAGCATGCAGGGGATGGACCGCACCTACCGCGCGCTCATCGACGCGCAAATGCGCACGGGCCGCCACCTGGGTGAGGCAGTGCAGGTGCTCAATGAGACGGAGCGCGCCGTTCAGACGGCGCTCTTCGAGCCCGACGCCGCACGGCGCCACGCCGTGGCGCAATACCTGCGCGCAAAGCGGGCTGCTTTCACAGTCGAGTTGCGCGAAATCGGCGGGCTGCTGGCGTCCCAGCCAGGTCCGTCCCACGCAACGACAGCCCCGGAACACTCAACAACGGCCCTGTCTGCCAGGGCGGACGCGCTTTTCGAAGATGCGTTGCGGGCCGCCGAAGCCGCGGCGTTGCAACGTGACACCCAAGCACAGCGCATTGCGCGCGACCAAGTGGCGCCGGTGTTGCAGGTGCTGCGTGACGAATTGGGTGTGCTGCGCCAGCACGCGATGAGCCACTTCGAAACCGCTGCGCAGGCGCTTGAGGTGGCCACAGACCGCCGCCTCTGGGCCACCACCGTTGGGGTCACGCTCGGGCTGGCCCTGGTGCTGGCGCTGTCAGCGCATGTGGCGTTTTCGCAGATTTCTCAGCCTGTGGGGCAGCTCGCCCACACCATGGAGCGGCTGACCGCGCGCGACCACAGTGGCGCCATACCGGGTACCGACCGCCGCGATGAGGTGGGTACCATGGCCCGGGCGCTGCAGGTGTTCCGGGACGGCATGCAGCAAGCCGACCGCCTGGCCCAGGAGGTGGCAGCCAGCACCGAGGCACGCCGGCTTTCTGAACAACTGGTGGACTTGACCGGAGCCATACCGGGTGCGGTGTTTCAGCTCGCGTTGCGGGCCGATGGCAGCTGCCGATTTCTGTTTGTCAGCGACAAGGCGGCCGACCTGCCAGGGGTGCCTGCCCTGGCGCTTCGCCGGGCAGTCAGTGGCGCCGAGGGCGCCATCGAGCAGGCCTATGGCCTCGGTGCCGTCGAGGCGGGTGGGCAACCGGATACCCCCACCGATGTGCGAACCCTGTTCATCACCAGTTTCCACAGTCTGCAGCCGGTGGACTTCGACGTGCAGGTCTCCCATGCCAAGGGGCCCCGGTGGCTGCGCACCCTGGCCACAGCCCGCCCCCTGCCTGGCGGCGATGTGCTGTTCAGCGGCGTCTGGCTGGACGTGACCGACCGCCGGCGCGAAGCGCAGGCACTGCGCGACGCCAAGGACACGGCCGAACAGGCGGCGCTGGACCGCGCCCACTTTCTGGCGGTGATGAGCCATGAAATCCGCACGCCATTGAACGCCATTCTGGGCCTGGCCCAGCTGGCACTGAAGGAGCCGCTGAGCCTGCCGCAGCATGAGCGCGTGCAGCAGATGCTGCGCGCCAGCAAACACCTTCTGGGCATCGTGAACGACGTCCTGGACTTTTCCAAGATGGACGGCGGACACCTTCGGCTAGAGCCCCGCGCGTTTGCGCTGCATTCCCTGCTGGCCGACGTGACGGATCTGCTTGCGCCCAAAGCCATGCGCAAGGGCCTGGGCCTTCGCGTGGACATTGACGACCGGCTACCCGATCACCTGCTGGGCGACCCCCGGCGCCTGGCGCAGATCCTCATCAACTACCTGCAAAACGCCATCAACTTCACCGAGCAAGGCGAGGTGGCCATCACGCTGCGTTTGCAGCCACCAGAGAACACCCCCGATGGCGGCGAAAACGCCGTCCCCGACAACGATGGACAGGACAGCGATGCCCGCGAGGCCAGCGGCACGCTGGTGCTGTACGGCGAGGTCAGCGATACCGGCCAGGGCCTCAGCGACTCGCAGATGGGGCGGCTGTTCCAGCCCTACCGCCAATCGGAACCTTCGATCACGCAGCGCTTTGGCGGAACCGGGCTGGGCTTGGTGATCTCACGCCAGTTGGCCGAACTGATGGGCGGCACCGCGGGCGTCCACAGCACACCTGGCCAGGGAAGCACGTTCTGGTTCACGGCCCAGGTGCAGCGGGCGCCTGGGCCGCTGCCCATTGAGCAAAGCGCCGAGCCATCGGCCGCGCCCACCCCTGCTGCACCACCCAAGGCCACTGGACCCCATCGCGTGCTGGTGGTGGATGACAACCCCGTGAACCTGCAGGTGGCCTGCGGGCTGCTGGAGCACGGCGGCGCCGCCACCGACACAGCGGGCAACGGCCAGGAGGCCATGGATCGCCTGGCTGCCGGAGGGCCTGGTATCTACAGCGCCGTGCTGATGGACATCCAGATGCCGGTGATGGACGGATTGAGCGCGACGCGCGCGCTGCGAGCCCAAGAGCCTTGGCGCCACTTGCCCATCATCGCCATGACGGCCAACGCCACCCATCCCGACATCGAAGCTGCATTTGCCGCTGGCATGAACGCGTACCTGGCCAAACCGCTGCTGGAGGACCACCTGTGGCGTGCCCTGGAACCCTGGTTGCGGCCCCATCGCCCCGCACCACACACGGCCCCCGCCAAGCTCACGGCAACGCCCACCGCAACTGCCCACCGCCCGCCCTTCGACGCCAGGGTGCTGGAAGAACTGCTCACGCTGTTCGACCCGCCCAGCCTGCGCACACTGGTGGACCATTTCATCCGCAACTGCGACCGCCGTATCGCACTGATCCGTGCCGCCGTGGATGACCAGGACTGGTCCACCACGGGGCGGGAGGCCCACGCGCTCGGTGGCTCGGTGGGCAGCTTTGGCCTGCTGCAGCTCAACGACGCAGCGCACGCGCTGGAAGACGCGGCGCGCGCCCAGGATGCCGATGCCGTGACCGAAGAAATGAAGGTTCTGGAGGTGGCCGCCCGCGACGGCCTGATGCAGCTGCGCGCCATGAAAACCCTGCTCGGTGGCCCGCCCGGCACGGCGGCGGCCATGCGGTCATGACCTCATCCACTGATCCCACGAATCTGAAAACCCCTACCCAGCGGACACGCCGCGGCGCGCCGCCGATTTCATGGCTTCCACAGACGGGTGCTTGAGCTTCGTGCGCCACGTGGGCTATGCTGCCGGTACTTTTCATTTCCCCCAGCGAGTCGGCCTCACCATGAAGGATTTGCTTCGTAATCTTTTCTCGATCCGCCAGCAGCGCAAGCCCGCCCCCGTGGGCCCGCTGCCGCAGGTGGGATCCATCATCCTTCGCGGCGATGTCAAGATGGCGATCAGCCAGCCGGTGCCCCGTGAACTGTGGGATTGGCTGGTGCTCTCGGGGTGGCGCAACATGCCGGTCAAGAACGACCGGCGCAAAGGCCGCCTGGCCCCAGAAGGCGCACTCAAGTCACTGATCGACGCAGACCCTCAGGAACGCAACCGCGCGCACTCACGCCTGCTGGAACAGGCCCAGCCCGAGGAGTGATGCCGCCGAGGCGCCAGCGGTTTTCACCCGCAGAACCCAACAAAAAACCCCGGTCGCCTTCGCAACCGGGGTTTTCAATTTTGATAGCTGCTGGCGCTTACTGGATAAGCGCTAGAGCCCGATTTGACTCAAAATCGGCACTCTGCGTGAAGCCACTTTTGCAGCCTAAACTCGCTCACACCAAGAGGGCGTTCACACGCTTCACATAAGCGGCCGGGTCTTCAGGCAAACCACCTTCCGCCAACAAGGCCTGGTCAAACAGGATGTGCGCGAGGTCATGGAAATGCACGCTGCCATCCAGCTTCTTGACGAGGGCGTGTTCGGCATTCACCTCCAAAACCGGCTTGGTCGCAGGCGCCTCTTGGCCCGCCTGCTTGAGCAGGCGTGCAAGCTGCGTGCTCATGCCATCGTCCTGCACCACCAGGCAGGCCGGCGAGTCAACGAGGCGCGTGGTCACCCGCACATCCTCGGCCTTGTCTTTGAGCGCTTCCTTGAGCTTGGCCAGCACGGGCTTGAAGGCTTCGGCAGCCTCTTCCGCCGCCTTCTTCTCGGCTTCGTCCTGCAGCTTGCCCAGGTCCACGGCGCCCTTGGCCACGCTTTGCAGCGGGGTGCCGTCAAACTCGTGCAGGTAGTTCAGCGCCCACTCGTCCACGCGGTCGGTCATCAAGAGCACTTCGATGCCTTTCTTCTTGAAGACTTCGAGCTGCGGGCTGTTCTTGGCGGCGGCCAGCGTGTCGGCGGTGATGTAGTAAATCGCCTCCTGGCCTTCCTTCATGCGGGCCTTGTAGTCGGCAAAACCCACGGTCACCGCATCGCTGGCCGTGGAGGCAAAACGCAGCAGCTTGGCCAGGCGTTCGCGGTTGCCGAAGTCTTCACCCAGGCCTTCTTTGAGCACCGCGCCAAACTCGGCGTAAAACGCGGTGTACTTGCCTTCCTTGGCCTTGTCGTCGGCGTCCACCACATCGGTCACGCCATCGGCGCCCGCAGCGGTGTCGTGCTTATCGTGTTTGGCCAGGTCTTCCAGCATGCTCAGCACGCGCTTGGTCGAGCCTTCGCGGATGGCGCGCACATCGCGGCTTTCCTGCAGCAGCTCGCGGCTCACGTTCAGCGGCAGGTCGGCCGAGTCGATCACGCCCTTGACGAAGCGCAGGTAGGTGGGCATCAGCGCCTCGGCTTCGTCCATGATGAAGACGCGCTTCACATAGAGCTTCACACCGGCCTTCTTGTCGCGGTTCCACAGATCGAATGGGGCCTTGGCGGGGATGTACAGCAGCTGCGTGTACTCGGTGTTGCCTTCGACGCGGTTGTGTGCCCAGGTCAGGGGCGCTTCGTGGTCGTGGCTGATGGTCTTGTAGAACTCGGCGTACTGCTCTTCGGTGATGTCCTTCTTGGGGCGGGTCCACAGGGCGCTGGCCTTGTTGATGGTTTCCCACTCGCCGGTCTTGACCATGCCACCGGGCTGGCGGCCGCCGTTTTCGTCATTGGGGTTGATCAGCTCGCCGTCTTTCCACTCTTCCTTTTCCATCAGGATGGGCAGGCTGATGTGGTCGGAGTATTTGGCGATGACCTGCTTGAGCTTCCAGGCGTTGAGGTATTCCTCGGCATCGTCGCGCAGGTGCAGGATGATGCTGGTGCCGCGCTGGGCGCGGGTGATGGGTTCGACCTCGAAGTCGCCCGTGCCGCCGCTGATCCAGCGCACGCCTTCTTCGGCTTTCAGGCCAGCGCGGCGCGACTCCACGGTGATCTTGTCGGCCACGATGAAGCCCGAGTAAAAGCCCACGCCGAACTGGCCGATGAGCTGGGCGTCCGCCTTCTGGTCGCCACTGAGCTTGCCCATGAAGTCCTTGGTGCCGCTCTTGGCGATGGTGCCCAGATGGTCAATGGCTTCTTGCTGGCTCATGCCGATGCCGTTGTCGGTGATAGTCAGCGTCTTGGCGGCCTTGTCGAAGGTCACGCGCACTTCGAGGTTGGGGGCGTCTTCAAACAGCGCGGCGTTGTTCAGGCCTTCAAAGCGCAGCTTGTCGCAGGCGTCCGACGCGTTGGAGATCAGCTCGCGCAGGAAGATTTCCTGGTTGGAATACAGCGAATGGGTGACCAGGTGCAGCAGCTGGGCCACTTCGGCCTGGAACGACAGGGTTTGCTTGCTCATGGCAATGTTCTCTCTCTGTGGAATCGGTCAATCAATCAACGGATCAGTGGAATACGCAAAAGCCCGGCGACAAAAAAACACGCCTGCCGAACCAGCAGGCGTGATGTCGGGGCACCCCTCCGATTTTCAAGGGGGGCGCTGGCGGGGCGGCTTCAGCCGTCGGTGGTGATGCGGGTGATCAGCGTCTTGAGCATGGCGTCGGCCTTGTCGTTGGCCACCTGGCAGGTGCCGGCTGCTGCGTGGCCACCACCGCCAAACTCCAGCATAAGGTTGCCCACATGCGTCTTGCTGCTGCGGTCCAAGATGGACTTGCCCGTGGCAAACACGGTGTTTTGCTTCTGCAAGCCCCACATCACATGGATGGAGATGTTGCACTGAGGAAACAGCGCATAGATCATGAACCGGTTGGTGGCCCAGATGGTCTCTTCGTCGCGCAGGTCCAGCACCACCAGGTTGTCGATGCGGATGGCGCAACTTTGCAGTTGGGCCTTGGCCTTGGGGGCATGCTCGCGGTAGAGGTTGACGCGTTCCTGCACGTCGGGCAGGGCCAGGATTTCATCGATGGTGTGGTCGCGGCAGTATTTGATGAGGTCCATCATCAGCGCGTAGTTGCTGATGCGGAACTCGCGGAAGCGGCCCAGGCCGGTGCGCGAATCCATCAGGTAGTTCAGCAGCACCCAGCCCTGGGGGTTGAGGATGTCTTCGCGGGAATACTGGGCCGAATCGGCCTGATCCACCGCCGCCATCATCTCTTCGGTGATGCGCGGGAAGGTTTCCTTGCCGCCGTAGTAGTTGTAGACCACGCGCGCTGCCGAAGGGGCGTGGGCCTCGATGATGTGGTTCTCGTCGCGGCGGCCGGAATTGCGCACCGTTTCCGACTCGTGGTGGTCAAACACCAAGTGGGCACCGGGCACGTAGGGCAAGTTGGTGGTGATGTCGCGGCTGGTGATGGCCACCTTGCCGTCCTGCATGTCCTTGGGGTGCACGAAGGTGATCTCGTCAATGAGGTTGAGCTCATTGAGCAGCACGGCGCAGACCAGCCCGTCGAAGTCGCTGCGGGTAACCAGGCGGTATTTCACGTCGCTCACTCATTTCTCCTTATTTGCGAATCGCATGGGCCACATGGTAGCGGCCAGTTGCCGGGGGGCAACGCCGTCGGCCACTTAAAAAAGCCCGTCCGGGCGCTTGTACCCGAGTCATTCTGACCCAAACCACTGTTCGATCTGCTGCGCCACACCGGCATCGCCCAGCAACCCCATGTGCCCCAGGCGGTAGAAAACGGCCTGCCGGTGCCGGGGAAAGCCCAGCGTGCGGTGCGCATCATCGTGGATGCCCAACGCGCTGTGCAAGGGCACCAACCCATCCCCGACCAGCCGGTTGGCCGCCGGGCTGCGCCGCGTGGCCAGGGCCGCCGCCACGGCATAGCTGGCCACGCTCTGCGGCAACGGCACCGGAATCCGTCGGTCGGGGCTCTTGCGAAACCGGTGGCGACCCAGCCAGTCGGCATCCAGCACATGGCCGTATCGCAGGTCGGTGATACCGGCGCTTCTCAGTTGCGCAAGCCGCGCGAAAGGCCGTGAAAAAGGAGTGCTGCCCAAGAGCACATCCACCCAGTTTCCCGCACGCTCCAGGGGCGCGCCATGGTGCGGCGTGCCCAGGAACACCATGTGACGCAACATCGGGAGCCACCGGCTGGGCGGCGCATTTTGTGTGGCCGCGTGCTGGCAGGCGCTGCGCGACACCAACCCGCCCATGCTGTGTGCCAGCAGGGCCACCTCGGTCACGCGCACCGGCCATGCAGCCACCAGCGCGTCCAGCTGGGCCGACAGTGTGGCGCCATTGGTGGAGGTGTGCAGGCCCGTGTTGTAGCGCAGGTAAACGGGCGTATAGCCCAGCGCCTGGGCCAAATGCGTGCCGTGGTCATGGCCCTGGTGCAACCACTGAAGATCGTTCATGCACAGGCCATGCACCAGCACCAGCAGTTTGCCCGTGGCGGCGCCAGACGCTGCCAGCGCCTGGGGGTCAAGCGGCAGGCCCTGCTGGTAAAAGCCCATGGTGGTGCACAGCGGGTTGTGGTCGCGGGCCAGCCGGTCGCCCAGCACGCCGTTGAGTGCCGCCAGAACCGCCTCGCGCTCCCACTGCACGGGGGCCGAGGCGCCGTTTTCAGCGGGTGCCCAAAAGGGCTCCAGCCGCGACAAGCCGGCCTGCAGGCCTGCATCCACCAGCCGCGTTACCCCACGGACGCTTTGGTACACCAGGCCCGTCAGGCCACGCGCCCGCCCGGGTTTTGCACCGCCCGGCAAACCCAGGGTGCCCAACACCGATTGGTGCGCCCCCTCGGCCACCTGGCTGGCACCTGCCGTGGCCTGCGTGGCGAGCCGGGCCACGCCGCGCAGGTCCGACGCGCGCAGTTGGCGCAGCGGATTGGCGCGGGGCGATGGGGGCATGGGCAGGACTCAGGTCACGAAAGGGGTTGAATGCGCAAAGCCCGGCAAGTTCAGAACCGCTCGTGGGGCAGCAGGTAACGCCACTGCCCTACAGGCAGATTGCCCAAAGTCACTCCGCCGATGCGGATGCGCTTGAGCCCCACCACCTTGAGGCCCACCAATTCGCACATGCGGCGAATCTGGCGCTTTTTACCTTCGGTCAGCACGAACCGCAGCTGTTCGGGGTTCTGCCACTCCACCTTGGCGGGCTTGAGCGGCTGCCCATCCAGCGACAGCCCGTGGCACAGGCGCGCCAGTTGCTCAGCCGGGAAAGCCTGTTGCACATTCAGTGCCACGTCGCCGTATTGCACCCGCACCAGGTATTCCTTGTCGACGGTGGAGTCTTCGCCAATCAGTTGCCGTGCCACGCGGCCGTCCTGCGTCAATACCAGCAGGCCTACGGAATCGATGTCCAGCCGCCCGGCGGGGGCCAGCCCCCGCAACTGGGGGGGCGAGAACCGCTGGCGGCCGGGGTCGTCGCGCCAGTGGGTGCGGGGGTTGATGAGCGCCACCGCGGGCGTGTGGCCATCTTCGGCCTGGCCGCTCACATAGCCCATGGGCTTGTGCAGCAGGATGGTGACGCGCTGCTCCTGAAAGCCCTGCGCGATCTTGTCGACCTCGATACGGTCTGTGGGCAGCACCTGCACACCCATCTCGGCCACTTGGCCATTGACCTTGACCCAGCCCTGCGCGATCCAGTCGTCCGCCTCGCGGCGAGAACACAGGCCCAGTTCGGCCATGCGCTTGTTCAGGCGCGAGGTGGGCAGGCTGCCCGCGGGCACCGGCGGCTTGGTGGGCACCTGGCGGACGGGCGCCACAAAGGGGCCGCCCGATGCCGTGCGGTAGGTCGAGGGCGCTGGGGCGCGCGAGGGACGAGGCGCCGAAGACGGGGCTGGGGCCGGCCGTGCAGACACTGCCTTGGAGGCTGCCTTGGCGGCCACCTTGGGCGCCGCTGTGAGCGTGGGCCGGCGCAGCACCGGACGGGCCGCAGGTGTGGCGGGCGCAGCCGCGTCCGGGGCGGGACCAGAGGGCGGTCGGGAACTGGAAGAGGAAGACATTGGCGCGTATTTTCGCCTGCCCGGCTGCGCTGGACCAACAAAAATCAGGGCAACGGCCTTTCAGGAGGCCTGGATGGCCGCCGATGAAGCGGCCATGTCGGGAGCGCCGGTGGGACCCGCGTCGGGGGTATCGCTGCGCGCCTGCCACAGCAGAAACTCCGCCACCGGCAGCGGGCGCGACATGTGGTAGCCCTGGGCTTCGTCGCAGGCCAGAAGGCGCAGGCGCTCCAAAATGGCGGCGTTTTCAACCCCCTCGGCCACCACGGTGAGGCCCAGGTTGTGCGCCAGGTCGATGGTGGAGCGCACGATCATCGCGTCATCCTCGCCCGTCTCCATGCCCATCACGAAGGATTTATCGATTTTGAGTTCGTCCACCGGCAATCGCTTGAGGTAAGCCAGCGACGAATACCCGGTGCCGAAGTCGTCGATGGACAGCTTGAAGCCCTGCTCCGATAAGCGGTTGAGCATGGCCTCGGCGCGCTGGGGGTCGTCCATGATCGCGCTCTCGGTGATCTCCAAACAGAACGCCGTGGCCGCGACGCCGTGGCGCGCCAGGATGGTGCCCAGCCGGTGGTTCAGCTCCGGGTCCAGCAGATCGCGGGTCGACAGGTTCACCGAAATGCGCAAAGGTCGGCCCTGCAGCGAAGGTCCTGCGAGGAATGCCGCGGCTTCATTGAACATCCACAGCGTGAGCTGCCGCACAAACCCGGTCTGTTCGGCAAACGGAATGAACTCCATGGGCGGCACCAGCCCGCGCTGGGGGTGTTGCCAGCGCACCAGCGCCTCGGCGGCCAGACCCGCATCGCCGTGCAGCGACACCTTGGGTTGCAGATACAGGCGCAACTCGTTGTGCTCCACCGCATGCCGCAACTCGCTCAGCAACGACAGGGTCAAGGCGCTGGCTGAATCGAAGGCCGCGTCGTACTGCAGCGCCCCGCTGAGCTTGCGTTTGGCCGCATACATCGCGATCTCCGAACGGCTGAGCAGCGTGTCGGCATCGTCCGCATCGCCCGGCCAGCATGCGAAGCCGATGCCCGCACTCAGGTCCACCGTCTGGTCCTCAAAGGCCAGCGGTTCCTCAAACGATTGAATGATGTTTCGGGCAATGCCGTGCGCAGCGGAGGCATCGGCCTTCAGCAGCAGGATGGCGAACTCGTTGCCGCCCAGGCGCGCCACCATGTCGCCGGGTGAGCGCACCTGGTGGCTCAGGCGCCCGGCCACAGCCTGCAGCAGGCGGTCGCCATAGGCATAGCCCAGCACGTCGTTCACATGCTTGAAGCGGTCCAGATCCAGCGTGAGCACGGCCAGCGGCACGGTGGCTGCGCCGCGCTCGCCCATGGCGCGCACCACGGCATCGCGAAACTGCTCGCGGTTGGGTAGCCCGGTCAGGCGGTCCCAGTAGGCCAGTCGCTGGATTTCCGCCTGCCGCGCACCGATGTCCACACGCATGTGGTCGAACGAACGTGCGAGGTTACCGATCTCGTCCTTGCGGCGTGTGTGCGCCAGCGGCTCGTCGTACTCGCCCCGCGACAGCCGCTGCGTAGCGGCCAGCAGCGAGCGCAGCGGCGTGGTCAGGCGCTGGGCCATCAAGCCGGTGCCTCCGGCGAAAAGCAGCACCCCCGCCACCGTGATGATCGCCAGCAGCACCTGCAAGCGGCGGTAGGGCGCCACCACCTCGTCCACCGACCGCAACAGCACGGCCTGCACGTCACCATCGGCGCTGTCCAGCGAGGCGCTGCGCGCCAGCAGTGTGCCTTCGGACGTGCTCAGTTCACCCGGCCTTGCGCCCTGGGCTCTCAGCGCCGCCAAGGCTTCGGGCGGCAGGGTGCTGACCGGAATCCGCACCTCGCCTTCTGCCGTGGTCACGCGCAACGCCACATGCACAGAAAGCAGCTGGCGCATTTCCTGAACCAGTGGCTGGCTGATGGGAAAACCCATCAGCACCCAGCCAATGACCACAGGCGCCCGCATGGGCACCATCACGAACTGGTAGGGCACGCCGTCCATCACCGCCACGCGGCTGCCCTGGGGCTGCGCCGCCAACGCGGGAACCACCTGCCGCAGCGTTTGCGGAAACTCCTGCATGCCGTCGTCGGTAAGGCTCACGGCGCGCAGAGCCAGGTCGGTGCCCAGCAGCGCGGTCACCGCAGCGCCGATGCGGCGACCGTGGTTTTCCAGCACGGACTGGATGGTTTGTGCGTCATCGGAGTTGACGGCCGAGCGAAAGCCGTAGTCGGCCGCCAGCAGGGCTGAGCCCTGGCGCAGCTTGTCGGCGTTCTGCTCCAGCAGGCGCTTCCACACGTTTTCGTCCAAGTCCAGAGCATGGCCAATCTGTGCGCGGGCGTTGCGGTCTATGGTGGCGCGCACCACGGCAAACCCCGCCGCCTGCACGATGAGCAGCAGCAACAGCGACAGCCCCACCAGCCGCAGCAGGAGGCTGTGGCGCACCCACTGCAAGGTCAAGGCTGCAACCCCGTAAGGCGCACCGACGCATTGCCCGTGCCGCTGGCCGGCACGGTGATCGCCTGCTCCAGCGCAGGCGCTCCCACGGGCAAACGCACGTGCCAGGTGCGCAGCGTGTAGGCACCTGGCGGCACATTGTCGATTTGCACCTTTCCAGTGCTTCCCGCACTGCGCGCGTAGTGGGGCGTCTCCACCACCAGGATCCAGCCCACCATGTCATCGTGGATGTTGCAGCCCAGCACCACCACGCCGGGCCGGTCAAACAGCACCGGGTTGGCAGGTGTGCCGATGTAAAGCTTGAGTTCGAATTTCTTGGCGGGCGAGAACGAATACACGTGATGGCGCACGGTGTCGCGGTTGGGGAACCGCACCTCGGTACCCACCGGCACCACCATCACGCCCGGCACAAACTGCCGTTTCTCTTGCGCCATCTCCGCCCCCTGCTGCGGACGGACCTGCTTGCGTGCATCGGCAGAATCCAGAAACACGATGGCATCGGCCACAGGCTTGCCCGAGGCGTCCTGCACATCCACCACCACGGTGCCCGCGTGCACGCCCGCCGCGACGCCCAGCGCCCACATTCCGGCAACGGTAGCGCGCGCCAGCCGCCCGCGCGGCTGCACAGCGGGTGGGTGCCGAACGCCCCAGGCCGTTGCACGTTTTGCCTCCATGGCTTTCAAGCCCTTGCCACCCCGACCACGCGCCTATGGCTCGATGGCCATGCCCACCAGCGGCGTGCCGTCACCCACCCGGCCCAGCGGACGCGTGGCGCCGGTGGCCAGGTTCACAAGGTGCAGTCGGGTCTGGTTGTCTGAAGGCGTGCGCACCGCGATCAGCGCAGTGTTGCTCACGTCGGAAATATCGAACGACACGTCGACAAGCGGCCCCAGGCCCAACGGGCCTACCGTGCGCAGTTGGCCTGTGTTGGGCGAGACCACGGGCGTGGTGCCCTCGCGCGAACCCTGCATCACCAGCACACCCAAGGCACGGTCGATGGCGTAGTTGGTGGTGATCTTGCTGTCCTGCGGGTTGTAGGTGTAGGCAGCACCGGCGATGTCGGGTGCGCGCTGGGCATTGGCATCGCCGGCGGCATAACGCAAGGCGGGGTCGGGCTGCACGCCTTCGGCAGCCGCGTCGCCGTCGACCACTGCCCCCGTGTCGGGGTGCAGGCGCAGATTCTGACCAGCGTTGGAGACCACGCGAATGCGGTCCGCCGCAGGGTTGAAATCGAACCCGAACACGCTGCCCTTCAGCGGCACAGCGGCAGGGGCCGGGCCCACGGGACGCAGCGCGCCGGTGGGGATGTCCAGGGTGTACAGGCGCCCGCTGTATGACAACGCATACAGCACCCCGCGTGCCACGCGAAAGTCGATGCCCACCAGCCGGTCGCCCGGCGGCAGGCCCGTGACGGGGCGGCGCTCCAGAATGCGCCCCGGCTCTCCGGCGCTGAAGGTGATGAGTTCATGGGCAGAGGTGACCGCCACCACCAACTCTTTGCGGTCCGGGTCGGGCGCTGGCTGCGTTGCGCAACCCGCCAGCAGGGCGGCGGCCACAGCCAGCGCACCCCAAATGGCGCGCGGCCCATGAGGGCGGATCAATCGGTTCATAGGGTTCCTCTAATCTGTAACGGCGTTATACCCGAGGGGGGCGTTCCCGCACAGCCCCGGGGGTTCCCTTGCCGGCCTCTTTATTCTTCAATTTCGATAGCTATCAGCGCTTACTGCACAAGCGCCAGAGGCATTTTCCATCCTCAATTCCGCAGCCGATGGCTGTTGCAATTCAGGCGGACCTACCCTTCGCAAGCGATCACCAACTTGTAACAAACAGCCATGCAGTTTGGGCATGGCGCTATCCGCAAGCCTCATGACACATTTTGTAATTTCTGCCTACACTGCCTTGGCCGTGCTGCCGAGAAAACGGCGCGGGGTTAGCCTCGGCACCGTTATTGCTTGGGCCATTGCACTGCAGTTGTTCCACGTGTTGTCGCCCCGTTCTGCGTTCTCCGTTCTGCGTTCTCTTTCCCTTCGTTTGCTCAGAGTTCATCAAGGAACCCCATGCTGGCCGCCTCCTCTCTCAAATCCTTGTCGATCTCCAGCCGCTTGAGCCTGGGTTTTGGTTGTGTCCTAGTGCTGTTGGTGGCCGTGGCCGCCGTGGGACAGCTCTCATTGGGCAAGGTGCATGAGCAGATGCGCCAGATCACTGAAGTGGGCGCCAACAAGGCCAAGCTGGTCAACGGCATGCTCGAGAGCGTGAGCGCCATCGGCATCCAGGGCCGTTCGGCCGCCATGCTCAACGACATCGACCCCAAGCAGGCCCGCGAGCAGATCGAGGCTGTAGCCAAGACGCTCAAGGAATACGCGGCCGAAGAATCGGCGCTGGCCGCGCTGCTGACCCCGGACAACGCCACAGACGCCGAGATCCAGCTGCTGACCGAGATCCGTGCGCTGGGCGCCAAGACCCGCCCCGAGCTGGAAGCGGCCATCAAAGCCACCGATGACGGCGACACCGTGGGCGCCACACTGGCATTGATGACCCGCGTGGCACCCAGCGAAACCGCCTGGCGCGGCAAGCTCAGCGAGCTGATCACGCTGCAGAACACGCTGAACGCCGAAGCCACCGCCACCGCCGAAACCACGCAAAGCCGCGCCCGCATGGTGTCCGGCCTGCTGGTGCTGCTGGCGATGGGCCTGGGCGCCCTGATTGCATGGCGCATCACCACCAGCATCACGGCCCCCATCGGCCGTGCCGTGGTGGTGGCCGAGCGCATTGCACGCGGCGATCTCACCTCGCAGGTCGAGGTGCGTATTCATGACGAAACCGGCCGCCTGCTCGAAGCCATCGCTGCCATGCAGGAGCGACTGCGGTCCCTGGTGGGCGAGATTGGCCAGACGGCGGACTCCATCCTCGTGGCCAGCTCCGAGGTCGCCTCGGGCAACCTGGACCTGAGCCAGCGCACCGAACAGACTTCGCACAACCTGCAGAGCACGGCCTCGTCGCTGGTGGACCTGACGGGCACCGTGTCGCAAAGCGCGGACTCTGCCCGCCAAGCCAACCAGCTCGCGTCCACCGCGTCCGATGCGGCCACGCGCGGCGGCGAAGTGGTGGGGCAGGTGGTGCGCACCATGGACACCATCAGCGCCAGTTCGCGCAAGATCGCCGACATCATCAGCGTGATCGATGGCATCGCATTCCAGACCAACATCCTTGCGCTGAACGCCGCGGTGGAGGCGGCCCGCGCTGGCGAGCAAGGCCGCGGCTTTGCCGTGGTGGCGGGCGAGGTGCGCAGCCTGGCCGGCCGCTCGGCCAATGCGGCCCGCGAGATCAAGACCCTGATTGGCACCAGCGTGGACCAGGTGCAGGAAGGGAGCACGCTGGTGAACCACGCGGGCAAGACGATTGAAGAGCTCGTGATGTCGGTGCGCCGAGTCTCGGACATCATGGGCGAGATCACCGCTGCCACGCAGGAGCAGAGCCAGCGCATCGGCCACGTGAACCAGTCGGTGGGTGCGCTGGACGAAATGACGCAGCAGAACGCCGCCCTGGTGGAAGAAGGCGCCGCAGCCGCCGACAGCCTCAAAGAGCAGGCCGCCCGCCTCACACAGATGGTGGGCGCGTTCCGCCTCTCGCGCAATGATGGAGGGGACGAGAACAGCTGGGGCACATCGCCCCCGCCCTCGGCACCCGCACGCGCACCCCTGCCAGCGCCCGCTGCACCGCTCGCCGCCAGCCTGCACGCGCCGGCGCTCAAGGCCCGCACCCAACTGCCTCCCCTGCCGCGCTGAGCGGCGGCCACCGGCTCAGCTGCCGCCTTTGAACTGGAAGATGCTGGAGCGCAAAGCGCCAAGGTCCAGCACCCGCAGGCCGCCGTATTCCACCCGGATGGCGCCCTGAGCCTCCAGCGCGGCCAGCGCCTCGTTCACGCGCTGGCGCGACAGGCCCACCAGGTAGGCCAATTCCTGCTGCGTGATGCGCAACACCTCGCCCACGCCCGGGTACAGCACGGGGTTGAACAGTGACGCCAGGCTGCGTGCCACGCGCACGTCGGGGTTGTTCAGCCGGTCAATCTCGCGCGCCGCGATGAACTGGCCCAGGCGCTCGTTGAGCTGGTTCATCACAAAGCGGTTGAAGCCAATGGAGTGGTCCAGCAACCAGTGAAAGGTGTCGATAGGCAGGCCCGCCACGATGCTCTTGCGCAGCGCCTGGATGTTGTAGCGGTAGGGCTCGCGCTTGATGGTGGTGCCCTCGCCGAACCAGCCGCCGGGCGGCAGGCCGGCATAGGTCATGGTCTGGCCCTGCGCATCGTCGCTGCTCATCTTGAGCAGGCCCTCCACCACACCAAACCAGTACGTCACGGGGCGTCCCACGCGGCACACATAGTCACCGGGTTTGGCATCGCCCACCAGCAGCGCGGCCACGGCGCGTTCGCGCTCGGCGGGCTGCAGCAGACTCAGCCACGGAATACCGGCCAGTTCGTCGGCGGTGGGGGGGCGGCGGCGCTGGTGCAGTGACAGGTCGTGGTGGGTGCGTGGTTCCATGGCAGGGGCGAACGGGGGCGGTGGGATGCGGGAAATCCACGATCCTGATTGTCGTCAGAAAGACAAAAAAATGCCAATCTCGCCGGGATGATCGCGCCTTCACCCCGCAGCACCTGCCTTGCAATGCCCGCTTCTGTGCACGCCCGGGGACCACAAGGAGGAGACCCCGCATGCACCCGAGCGCCACGCCCATTCAAGCCACCGGCACAACCGCCAACTGCGCGCCACCGTACGCCACGCTGTCGCGGCGCCACTGGCTGGCTGCGGCCGCCAGTCTGCCCTGGGCAGGCTACCTGGGCCGCGCACGCGCGCAGGACGGCGTGGTGCGCATTGCCCAATCCACCGCACTCACGGGCCCGCTGGGCGACCTGGGCTCTGCCATGCACCAGGGCGCCAAGGCCGCGTTTGCGGGCATCAACGCCAAAGGCGGTGTGCACGGCCGCACGATTGAACTGGTGACGCTGGACGACGCCTACGAAGTGCCCAAGGCGCTGGCCAACGTGGAGAAGTTTCTGGCAGATCGCGACACCTTTGCGCTGTTCAACTGCATGGGCACACCCATGATCGAGGCCATGCTGCCCAAGGTCACCGAAAGCGGCATTCCATTCTTTGCACCCTTCACCGGCGCACAGCTCAGCCGCGTGCAGGGCGCGCGCAACGTGTTCAACATCCGCGCCAGCTACGCGGATGAAGCCGAAAAGCTGGTGCAGCACCTGTCCACCATCGGCATCACGCGCATCGGCATCGTTTACCAGAACAACGCCTTTGGCAAAGAGGTGTTCAACGCGGCCAAACAGTCCATGGATCGGCTCAAACTGCCCGGCGCGATTGCGGTGACGGTGGAGAGCAATGCATCAGACGCGGGCAGCGCGGCCACCAAACTCGCTGGCGGCAATCTGGAGGCCATCGTGATTGGCCTGGCCGGCAAGCCCACACTGGAGTTTGTGAAAGCGTTTCGCGCCGTACAGCGCGGCGTGACGCTGTATGCGCTTTCGGTGATGGGCACACAAGCCACCGTGAAGGCGCTGGGCGCGGACGCGACGGGCATGGCGATCTCGCAGGTGGTGCCCCTGCCCTCTAACGTGGTGATGCCGGTGGTGCGCGATTTCCAGGCGGCCTGGAAGGCCTCGGGTGCAACGGTCGAGCCGTCGCACCTGGCGCTGGAGGGCTACATCAACGCCCGCGTGTTCGCCGAAGCGCTGCAGCGCGCAGGCCGCAATGCCACACGTGCAGCGTTCATCGACGCAACATGGAACCTCAAGAAGTGGGATCTGGGCGGGTTTGAAATCAATGCCAGCACGCCCGAGCGCAATGCCTCGCGGTTTGTGGAGCTGACGCTGGTGGGGCGTGATGGGCGGTTTATCCGGTAGCCCCTGGGCGGCTGCGCCGCCTGCGCTGTAGATGCTGCAGTTGACGCATTCGCTATTAAAAATATAGCTATCAGCGCTTTATGGGAAAGCGCCAGAGGCCAATTTTTCTCAAATTTTCTACTGGGATGCCAAGCCGTAGCGGTATCCCTTGAAAGACCAGATCGTGCGGCCCGGCTCGATTTTTTCGAGCATCAAGCCGGGTGCGGCCAGGTCGCCCTCGTGCAGCACCTGGCCGTTGACGATGGCCATGCGGTAGGTGGCGTTGGTGGAATAGCTGGCACCGGAGATCTTGAGCACAGGCAGCTGCGCGCGCACGGCGTCGGGCAGGTCAGATTGGGCGAACACGGTGCCGGTAGGGGTGGAAGGCGCGGCTGCGGGCGCAGGCTCCTGCGGCCGCGCAGCGCTCGGCGCGGGAGGGGCTGGTGCCCTTTCTGCCGGAGCCTCGGCCGTGCGAGGGCGGGCGGGTTCAGGCGCCGCAGCCCGGCCTGCAGGCACCGCGGGCTTTTCGCGCACTGGCTGCGGCGTTGCACGCGGTGCGGGCGAGGTGGGTGCTGCCGCCACGGGCGCCGGAGCCGCTGCTGGCACGGGAGCAGGTGCCGGGGGCACTGGAGCCTGTGGCGCCCCCCCGGGCGAAGGGCTGGCCTGTGAGGACACGGCGGCGGCAGCCACTGCGGGCGCGGCTGCAGGGCCCCCTCCGACCGTCCCGTTTTCGGATGGCTGCGCCCCGGCCAGCACCACGCCTCCCGTCGGCGCACTGCGCTGCAAAGCCCACCAGGTGCCGCCTGCTGCCAGTGCGGCCATGCCCACCCCGGCGACAGCCACCGCCAGCCAGCGCGAGCGCGCGGAGCCATCGTTGGCAGGCAAAGCACCCGGCGCAGGGGTGGTCTGGGTGTGCAGGCCGGGCACTCCGCCACGGCCTCGCTCGGCTTCTGCGCGCCGCAGCGCATCAAGGATGTAGGACATGGTGTTTCAGTTTCCGGTGCTGAGGCGCGGTTCGCTCACGCCGGCGGCGCGGTTGAGCTGCATGAGGGTGAGCGGCCCGGCCCGGCCGTCGGGC